>NZ_JBLUXC010000008.1:0-114961 GCF_048276795.1 Aeromonas sp. PS2Canimalfood6 | reverse complement strand
GACGACATCCTTGATGCCTGCACATCGGCCTGGAAGCACTTTATTGCCGATGTGGAGCGGGTGATGTCACTTTGTAGCCGAGATTGGATAAAACTGACCTAATGTTTAATCCGATTGGTATAATACTTGAATGTGAAATGAATTTTAATAAATGCATTATTTTCAGATGGTTAGCGTTGGGCGTATTGAATGCAGGCCATCTTCTCCAACGTGCACAGGGAGTGCAATGTGAGAAACGATGCAGCTCAGGCAGGTGCCGGAATGATGATGTGGTTCATCAGCAGCAGCGCCTTTGCCAATGAGATCCGGTTCAACATGACGCGCGGGGCGACCGCCATCAGCCAGCAGGTCTATGACCTGCACATGACGATTTTCTATATCTGTTGCGTCATCGGTCTGCTCGTCTTCGGCATCATGTTCTGGTCCATCGTGCACCATCGAAAATCGCGCGGTGCCAAAGCCGCCCAGTTTCACGAAAGCACCCGCATCGAGTTGCTGTGGACGGCCATCCCCGTGTTGATACTGATCGCGATGGCGGCACCGGCAACCTCGACCCTGTTGAAGATGGAGGATACCTCCAAGGCCGATCTCACCGTCCTCGTCACGGGCTCGCAATGGAAATGGCATTACAAATACCTCGAGTATCCGGTGGCGTTTTATTCCCTGCTGGCGACCAGCAAACAGCAGATCTCCGGTGATGCCCCCAAGGGCGGCAATTATCTGCTGGAGGTGGATAACCCTCTGGTATTGCCGGTCGGCAAGAAGATCCGTTTCCTGATGACCTCGGACGATGTCATTCACTCCTGGTGGGTTCCCGCCTTCGCCGTGAAAAAAGATGCCAATCCTGGCTACATCAACGAGTCCTGGACCCGGATCGACAAGCCGGGCACCTATCGTGGGCAGTGCGCCGAGCTGTGCGGCAAGGATCACGGTTTCATGCCCGTGGTTGTGGTGGCCAAATCCGCAGAGGAGTTCGAGACGTGGATTGCCAGAAAGGGAGACGAGCAGGCAACTGCCAAGGCACAGCAACAGGCGCAGGCAGCGGAGACCATGACGTTGCCACAAGCCATGGCGCAGGGGGAGAAAGTCTATCTGGGCCACTGTGCGGCCTGTCATCAGCCCGCGGGTACCGGATTGCCCGGCATCTTCCCGGCGCTCAATGGCAGCAAGGTGACCACACAGGCGGAACATCGGGCCCAGCATCTGGACATCGTCCTGCATGGCAAGAGCGGCACGGCGATGCAGCCTTTTGGCAAACAGTTGACGGCGCAGGAACTGGCCGCCGTCATCACCTATGAACGCAATGCCTGGGATAACAAGACCGGCGACCTTGTGCAGCCAGCCGAGGTGCAGTCCCTTCTCAACCCGGCCAATCCGGACAAGGACAAGTGAGGCGTCGGCATGAGTGATGGAATCACGGATACCCCGCACAGCGAACATGTCCACCAGCCAGCGGCCGGTCTGAGGCGCTGGCTCTACACCACCAATCACAAGGACATCGGTACCCTCTATCTTTGCTTTGCCCTCACCATGTTCTTTACCGGTGGCGCCATGGCCATGGTGATCCGGGCAGAACTGTTCCAGCCCGGACTGCAACTGGTGGAACCCCTGTTTTTCAACCAGATGACCACGGTACACGGCCTTATCATGGTCTTTGGTGCCGTCATGCCCGCCTTCACCGGCCTCGCCAACTGGCTGATCCCCATCATGATTGGGGCACCTGACATGGCGTTGCCCCGCATGAACAACTGGAGCTTCTGGATCCTGCCGTTTGCTTTCCTCATCCTCCTGTCGAGCCTGTTTATGGAGGGAGGCGGCCCCAGTTCTGGCTGGACCTTCTATGCCCCCCTGTCCACCCAGTACAGCGGCAACAGCACGGCCCTGTTCGTCTTTGCCATCCACATCATGGGGATCTCCTCCATCATGGGGGCCATCAACGTCATCGTGACCATCTTCAACCTGCGGGCGCCGGGTATGGGTTGGATGCAGATGCCGCTGTTTGTCTGGACCTGGCTCATCACGGCGTTTCTGCTCATCGCTGTCATGCCGGTGCTGGCGGCTGCGGTGACCATGGTGCTGACGGACAAGTATTTCGGGACCAGTTTCTTCGATGCGGCCGGTGGGGGGGATCCTGTCCTGTTTCAGCACATTTTCTGGTTCTTCGGGCACCCGGAAGTCTACATCATGATATTGCCGGCTTTCGGCATCGTCTCCAGCATCATTCCGACCTTCTCCCGCAAGAAGCTGTTCGGTTATCGCTCCATGGTCTATGCCACCAGCAGCATCGCCTTGCTCTCCTTCATGGTCTGGGCTCACCACATGTTCACCACCGGATTGCCCGTGGTGGCGGAGCTGTTCTTCATGTACACCACCATGTTGATCGCGGTGCCGACAGGGGTAAAGGTATTCAACTGGCTTGCTACCATGTGGCGTGGTTCTCTGACATTCGAGACCCCCATGCTGTTTGCCATCGCCTTCATCACCCTGTTCACCATTGGCGGTTTCTCCGGGCTGATGCTGGCCATGACGCCAGCTGATTTTCAGTATCACGACACCTATTTCGTAGTGGCCCATTTCCACTATGTGCTGGTGACCGGTGCCGTCTTCTCGATCCTGGCTGCGGCCTACTACTGGTTGCCGAAATGGACGGGGCACATGTATGACGAGCGGCTCGGCCAATGGCACTTCTGGTGTTCGCTCGTCTCGGTCAATGTGCTGTTTTTCCCCATGCATTTTGTCGGGCTGGCGGGCATGCCTCGCCGCATTCCCGATTACGCCCTGCAATTTGCCGACTTCAACATGCTGATCAGCCTGGGGGGCTTTGCCTTCGGCCTGTCTCAGCTGCTGTTTGTCTGGGGCGTGGTCAAATGCATCAGAGGCGGAGCCAAGGCGAGCGATCGGGTATGGGAGGGGGCCGAGGGGCTGGAATGGACGCTCTCTTCTCCCCCTCCCTATCACAGTTTCCAGACTCCGCCGGATATCCGGTCGGAAGAGCGTTAGGGAGGTCATATGACCCAGGTCAGTCATGCCCCCTTGCTCAGAAAACTGGCTCTGGTCGTGCTCGTCATGTTTGGTTTTGCCTTTGCGCTGGTGCCGCTTTATGACGTCTTCTGCCGGATCACCGGCCTCAATGGCAAGACGTCTGATCAAGCGGCCAGTACGGAGCGGGCGGTGATCGACAGCAAGCGGAGCATCCAGATCGAGTTTCTTGCTCATGCGGATACCCGGATGCCGTGGGAGTTCAGCGGTGAGACGACTCGGCTGTCGGTGAAGCCAGGGGAGGTGAAGATGGTCAACTTTCGGGTGTTCAATCCCACGGAGCGGACCATGGTGGGTCAGGCGGTCCCGTCGGTCTCTCCCGGTCCCGCCGCAGCCTATCTGAAGAAAGTGGAGTGTTTCTGCTTCAATCGCCAGGAGCTGAGGGCAGGGCAGAGCAAGCTGATGCCGCTCAAGTTCTATATTGATCCGGCACTACCGGACAGCATCAATACCATCACGCTCTCCTACTCGCTCTATGACATCACGGAGTCCGTACCTGCACCGGCACTCGCACAGAGGAAATGACCATGGCCAAGGTGAACCAGACCTATTATGTCCCGGACCAGAGTCGCTGGCCCATCATTGGTGCCATTGCACTGTTTTTCCTGGCGTTGGGGGCGGGACATCTGGTCAATGAAGTGGCGAGTGGGCAGACCGGTTTCGGCCGGTATCTGATGATGGCCGGTGTCGCCCTGCTGGCATTCATGTTGTTTGGCTGGTTCCGTCACATCATCCGGGAGTCCATGACCGGGCTCTACAGCGCCCAGATGGACAGATCCTTCAGGCAGGGCATGGTCTGGTTCATCTTCTCCGAAGTGATGTTCTTTCTGGCTTTTTTCGGAGTGCTGTTCTATGCCCGCCAGCTTGCGGTGCCCTGGCTGGATGGTGCGGGCCACAGGGTGATGACGGGCCAGCTGCTGTGGCCGGATTTCACCGCTCACTGGCCCCTGCTCAAGACGCCCGGCGGTGCCACGACCCAGGCCATGCCCTGGCAGGGGATCCCCCTCATCAATACCCTGATCCTGCTCGGCTCCTCCGTGACCCTGCTGTTTGCACACATGAGTCTGGAAAACGGCAGACGCATGCGGCTCAAGGGGATGTTGCTGGCCACCGTGGTGCTCGGGCTGATATTCCTGTGGTTTCAAGGCTATGAGTATCTGCATGCCTATCGGGATCTCGGGCTGCGGCTGGATTCCGGCATCTATGGCAATACCTTCTTCATTCTGACCGGGTTCCATGGACTGCACGTGCTGCTGGGCACCCTTTTCCTGACCATCATCTGGCTGCGCATCATGTTGAGGGATCATTTCACCCCACAGCGTCATTTCGCTTTCCAGGCTGCGGCCTGGTATTGGCACTTCGTCGATGTGGTCTGGCTCTGTCTGTTCGTCTTTATCTACCTGCTTTGATGCCGTGCTCAGTAGGGGCGCGGGTTGGGTTCCAGCCAGCCCATCGCGAGAGAGAGCAGCAGTATGATGACCACCAGCAGGGAGAAGAAGACGCGCCGGCTCAGAGGTACCGACATCTTTTGCGTATTGCCTGGACTGAGCATCAGCCAGAGGGCGTGAAACAGCTGGCCGATGATGAGCAGCAGCATGAGTACCAGAACGACCTTGATCAACATCTTGGGATCCTCCTCGATATGCGCGATTCGGCTGCACGAGACAAGCGACGACCATGGCATCACAGACGCTGGTTCGTCTTGTTGTTCACTCTGGTGGTGACGGCCGGTTTGTGCAAGCTGGCGTTCTGGCAGTGGCAGCGCGGAATGGAAAAAACGGCCTGGCTGGCGCAGATGGCAAAGATGCAGCAGGCCGGGCCAAGGACATTGGCCCAGATCGACTGGCAACACCCGGAGTCACTGGATGGCCAGCCTCTGCAAGGGAAAGCCGAGTGGGTCAGCCCTTATGTCTGGTTGCTGGACAACCAGATCGTCAACGGGGAGGTTGGCTATGACGTGCTCATCCCGGTACGCGCAGAGGGGGGATCCTCACTGTTGCTGGTCAACCTGGGATGGGTGCCCGCGCCATCCGACAGGTCGCAATTGCCCAATCCCGCCATCCCCGCCGCAATGACCCTTGAAGGTGTTCTGCGCATGGCTCCCGGCGGCTTCCTGCTGGGACTGAACATAGAACCAGGCCCCTACCCGAACCGGCTGCAATCCATCAGGGTCGAGACCCTGCGACAGGCAATCGGAGCCCCGCTTGCAGACGCCGTGTTGTATCAAAGACGAACCCCATTCCTCTATCACTACCAGCACAATGTCATGCCTCCTGAAAAACACCGGGCCTATGCGGTGCAATGGCTCGGCTTGGCGCTGGTGGTTCTGTCAGGGGGGGTCATGCTGACGAGGAGGTGCTCCCCATGAGCGGATGGCGACGCTGGCGGGTGCCAGCGCTCTTTGCTGCGGTGATCCTGCTGCCTGTGGTGCTGGCGGCTCTGACTCTTCACCAGGGCTGGTATGAACCCGGCACGCGCAGCAAGGGGCACTGGCTGCACCAGGAGATCTACCTGTTGCAACCGCTGCCTGCCCATCAGCACCAATGGCGACTGGTCTATCTGGTGGCCCCTCGCTGCGAGGGGCAATGCCGGCAGGTCCCCGCGCTGATGGCACGTATCCAGGCCGCACTTGGCCGTAATCTGGACAAGCTGGAGCTGGTCCAGTTGACGCCACCTCACGAGGCAAACAGTGAAATGAGGGAGGGGGATATACTGCTGGTGGACGCCCGCGGGCTGGCCATCTTGCGTTACGAGGTGCCCGGCAGCACGACGACCTGGCCGTTGCTTGGCAAGGCGGTACTGTCGGATCTGCAGCAACTGCTCAAGTATCAGCGTGGGGTGCAGTGACGATGCAGCCGGCATGGGACTCGCATCTTCTGGTTACTGCACGGTCAGCGAGGCGGCATATGAAGATGCACAAGAGGCTGGCCTCCGCGGCCATTGTGCTGGCAGTTCTGGTCATCGCGCTCGGTGCTTATACCCGGTTGACGGATGCCGGGCTGGCTTGCCCCGATTGGCCAGGTTGCTATGGTTCCCTTGCCATTCCCCGCGCCGAGCATGCGGAACTGGCGGCACAGCGCTATCCGGCCAGCCCGCTTGTTCCTCACAAGGCGCGCAGCGAGATGGTGCATCGCTACTTCGCCGGGGTGCTGGGAGGCGTGATTGTGCTCCTGTCCGGCTTGGGCTGGCGTACAGGCGGCCGACTGCGCCACCTCTCGCTCATCTTGCTGGTGCTGGTTGCGGGTCAGGCGGCACTGGGTATGTGGACGGTGACCCTGGCCCTGCATCCCCTGGTGGTGACCACTCATCTGCTGGGCGGCTTCGCCATCCTGACCTTGCTATGGCTCTATCGGGCCGAATTGGCAGGTTTCCCTTCACCCCCGCCCGTACACCAGGGCGTTTCCTGGCTTGGCAGCATGGCCTGTGGCGTGTTGCTGCTGCAGATCGCGCTGGGGGGCTGGACGTCGGCGAACTATGCGGCCATGGCGTGTGTGGAGTTTCCCTTGTGCCAGGGCAACTGGCAGGCAGAGCTGAATTGGGCGCAAGCCTTTCATCTCCCTCTGGGGCACGCCAGCTATGAGTTCGGCGTGCTGGGCAAGGAGGCGCGCCAGACCATTCACATCGCCCATCGCCTGGGAGCGCTGACCACGGCCTTGCTGGTGGGTGCTTTCGCCCTCGCGCTGCTCTGCCAGCGGTCCCCCTTGAGAGGGTTTGGCTGGTTGTTGCTGGGTCTGCTGACCGTGCAGATTGCCTTGGGATTGGCGAACGTCCATCTGGCCCTGCCGCTGGCCAACGCCCTTGCACACAATCTGGTGGCCGCCCACCTGCTGGCCTGTTGTGTGCTGGCGCGCGGGAGCCTCTCTTTGCCTCATCACGACCCCTTGCCATCCCCTGGGATGGTCAGGAGCCGGACATGAATGGGAGAGGGCGGGTACAGCGCTTCGCCCTCCGCCGGGTGCACGATTATTGTCAGTTGACCAAACCAAAGGTGGTCGCCCTGCTGCTCCTGACCGCCTGGGTGGGCATGCTGCTGGCCGAGCCGACACGCGCCTCTCTGGACGAGATGATACTGGGCCTGGCGGGGATTGGACTGCTCGCTGCCGGGGCGGCGGCCATGAACCATTCTCTGGATAGCGGCATCGATGCCCGGATGCGCAGAACGCGCTGGCGCCCGGTCGCCACGGGACGGATCACGCCGGGGCAGGCGATGAATTTTGCGATCTGTCTGGCACTGTCGGGGTTTGTTCTGCTCCATTGGGGCGTGAATCCCCTGACTGCCTGGCTAACCCTGGCCAGCCTGTTCGGCTATGCGGTCGTCTATACCCTGCTGCTGAAGCGGGCCACATCGCAGAATATCGTCATAGGTGGATTGGCGGGAGCCATGCCACCGCTCTTGGGCTGGACCAGCATCACGGGGCAGCTTTCGGCCGAGCCCTGGCTGCTGGTGATGATCATCTTTACCTGGACGCCGCCCCATTTCTGGTGTTTGGCCATCCACCGGCGCGATGACTATGCCGGTGCCGACATTCCCATGCTGCCGGTCACCCACGGCACCGATTTCACCAAGACAGCCATCCTGCTCTATCTGCTGATCCTGACGCTCGTCTGTCTGCTGCCCTATCTGATCGGCATGTCGGGGCTTGTCTACCTGGTCGGCAGCCTGGGGCTGAACCTTGGATTCTGCTGGCATGGCTGGTTGTTGAAATATGAGGAGCGCCCCGGCCAGGCGATGCGCACCTTCCGTTTCTCCATCTATCACCTGATGCTGCTGTTTGGTCTGCTGATTCTGGATCACCACTGGCTGTGGCGGTTGTCATGATGTTGATGCGGGTCGCGGTCGGGTGAATGGTGACGCTGCGTCGGTGCACAGCAGGGATGCACAGACCTGATGCAAAACAAGATGGCCCCAAGGGGCCATCTTGTTTTCAGGGGGACGGGAGTCTAGAGCTTGACCATGATATGCCGCGGCACCGTGTAGTCCTCCAGCGCACAGAGGGAGAGATCCTTGCCATAGCCGGACATCTTCATGCCGCCGTGGGGCATCTCGGAGGTGAGCATGAAGTGGGTGTTGATCCAGGTGCAGCCGTACTGCAGGTGGCTGGCTACCTTGCTGGCAAGGCCGAGATCCCGGGTCCAGACCGAGCTGGCGAGGCCGTAGTCCGAGTCGTTGGCCCACTGCACCACCTGCTCGGCGTCGCCAAAGCGGGTCACCGACACCACCGGGCCGAATACCTCCCGGCGCACGATTTCATCCTCCTGACGGGCGTGGGCGATCAGGGTCGGTTCGAAGAAGAAGCCGTGGCCGGGGCGGATCTTGCCCCCCGCCGTCACCTCCACGTGACCGCTGCTCTGGGCCCGCTCCACGAAGCTGGCCACCCGGTTGCGCTGCCGGTCCGAGATGAGCGGCCCCATCTCCACCCCCTCCTCGCGCGGACCGCCCACCTTGATGGAGGCAACCGCCTCGGTCATGGCGGCGACGAACTTGTCGTAGATCTTGCCCTGGGCATAGATGCGGCAAGCGGCTGTGCAATCCTGGCCGGCGTTGTAGAAGCCGAAGGTGCGAATGCCGGCCACCACGGCCTCCAAGTCTGCATCGTCAAAGATGATGACCGGCGCCTTGCCGCCAAGCTCCAGATGGGTGCGCTTCATGGTGCGGGCGGCGCTCTGCAGGATCTTCTGGCCAGTGGCGATGTCACCGGTGAGGGACACCATGCGCACCAGCGGGTGCTCCACCAGCGGCGCCCCCACGCTCTCGCCCCGGCCGCAGACGATGTTGATGACGCCGCGCGGGAAGAGCTCGCTGGCCAGCTCCGCCAGGCGCAGGGCGGTGAGCGGGGTCTGCTCGGAGGGCTTGAGCACCACCGTATTGCCGGCGGCGAGCACGGGGGCCATCTTCCAGGCCGCCATCATCAGCGGATAGTTCCAGGGGGCGATACTGCCCACCACACCGATGGGGTCGCGGCGGATCATGCTGGTGTGTCCCTCGATATATTCCCCGGCGAGTGGCCCCTGCAGGCAGCGGGCGGCGCCGGCGAAGAAGCGGAAGCAGTCCACCACCGCCGGCAGCTCGTCATTGAGCACCGCCAGATAGGGTTTGCCGCAGTTGAGGGATTCGAGCTCCGCAAACTCCTCGGCGTGGCGCTCGATGGCATCGGCCAGGCGCAGCAGCAGGGTGCTGCGTTGGGCCGGGGTGGTGCGGCTCCACTGGGCGAAGGCGCGCTGGGCGCCGTTCACCGCACGGTTCACCTGCTCGAACGAGGCTTCGGGCACCGAGGCGAGCAGCTCGCCGGTGGCCGGGTTGAGGATGGGCTCGGCCTGGCCGTCACCGGTGACGAACTGACCGTCGATCAAAAGTTGGGTA
This sequence comes from Aeromonas sp. PS2Canimalfood6, assembly GCF_048276795.1. Taxonomy (NCBI): domain Bacteria; kingdom Pseudomonadati; phylum Pseudomonadota; class Gammaproteobacteria; order Aeromonadales; family Aeromonadaceae; genus Aeromonas; species Aeromonas sp. PS2Canimalfood6. The sequence continues at coordinate 105,561 of NZ_JBLUXC010000008.1, read as the reverse complement.
GAGAGTTTCATGGTTGCATCCTTGCGCACGCGTTGAGTCGTTATTTGCCACTGCCGGCAACGTCCTGGCCGTCGCGGGTGAGGTAGTAGGCAAGCAGAATGGGAATGGTGGTGAAGGCCACTATGATGAGCGCCACCACGTTAGTGACCGGCCTGTCCCGTGGCCGGATCAGCTCCTGATACATCCATATCGGCAGCGTGGTCTGCTGGCCCGCGGTGAAGGTGGTGACGATCACCTCGTCAAAGCTGAGGGCAAACGCCAGCATGCCCCCCACCAGCAGTGCCGTGGCCAGATTGGGCAGGATCACGTAGCGCAGGGTCTGGACGCTGTCGGCACCGAGATCCATCGACGCCTCGATGAGGCTCTGGTTGGTGCGGCGAAAGCGCGCCAGGGCATTGTTGTAGACCACCACCACGCAGAAGGTGGCGTGACCGATGACGATGGTCCAGAAGCTGAAAGGGATCTCCATCACCCCGTAGGCGGAGCGCAGCGCGATGCCGGTGACGATGCCGGGCAGGGCGATGGGCAGCACCAGCAACAGCGATACCACCTCCTGGCCGAAGAAGCGGCTGCGGGCGATGGCCCCCGCCGCCAGGGTGCCGAGCACCATGGCGGCCAGCGTCGCCAGCCCCGCTACCTCCAGCGATAGCTGGATGGCGCGCCACACGTCGGGGCGGTTGAGGGTCACCTCGAACCACTTGAGGGTGAGCCCGGGCGGTGGGAACTGATAGCTCTTGCTCTCGCTGGTGAAGGCGTAGAGGAAGATGAACAGGATCGGGAAGTGCAGGAACAAGAGGCCGCCGATGGCCGCGTACTTGAGCAGGCCGGAGGGCTGGCTGCCATGGTCCCGTTTCATGGAAGTATTAGAGCGCATCGAAGGCCCCCAAGCGTTTCGCGATGGTCAGGTAGATGGCGATGATGAGGATCGGCACCAGCGAGAAGGCGGCGGCGAAGGGCAGGTTGCCCGCCGTGCCCTGCTGCATGTAGACCACCTGACCTATGTACATGGTGGAGTTGCCTATGATGCCGGGGATGATGTAGTCCCCCAGCGTTAGGGAGAAGGTGAAGATGGAGCCCGCCACCACGCCGGGCAGGGCCAGCGGCAGGATCAGGGTGCGAAAGGTCTGGGCCGGGGTGGCGCCGAGATCGCCGCTCGCCTCCAGCAAGGGGCGCGGGATCCGCTCCACCGCCGCCTGGATGGGCAGGATCATGAAGGGCAGCCAGACGTAGACGAACACGATGAAGGTGCCGATGCGCGAGAATGACAGCGACGGCCCCACGATCACCGGCAGCGAGAGGATGGCGTCCAGCAGCCAGTCCAGTCCCAGGGTGTCTGCCAGCCAGCTGATGACCCCCTCCTTGGCCAGGATCAGCTTCCAGGCGTAGACCCGCACTAGATAGCTGGACCAGAGCGGCAGCATGATGCCGACGTAGAACAGGGCCCGGGTCTTGCCGCTGGTGTAGCGCGCCATGTAGTAGGCGATCGGAAAACCGAGCAGGGCGCAGGCCAGGGTCACCAGCAGCGACATGCCGACGGTGCGCAGGATCACGTCCAAGTTCTCAGCCCGCAGCAGGGCAACGAAGTTCTGCAGCCCCAGCTCGTGGCGGATCTGGCCGCTGAACTCGTCCAGTCCGAAGAAGGCGTTGGAGAGCAGCATCAGCAGGGAGCCGACATAGATGATGCCAAGCCAGAGCAGTGGCGGCCCCAGCAGGATGGCCAGCAGCAGGCCTGGCCGCCCGTAGAGCAGGGTGGAGAGGTGCCGCAGCGGCCGATAGGAGAGGGGGGCAGTGGGTTGGCTCATGGCAAGGCTCGCACTGTGGGGGGCGCTCATGGTTGAGCTCCCTGAGGGGCGGTGTGCAGGTGATGGATCGCCTGCTCCGGCCAGCTGAGGCTGACCCGGGCGCCACGGGGCAGGCGGGCCTGGCCCTCGTTGGGGTGGTTGACGATAAGCTCGAGCTGCTCGCCGAGATCAACCCGGTAGCGCACGAAGGGGCCGAGATATTCAACCTCGCGCACCTCCCCGGACCAGCCCGGTGTGCCGGCCTCGGCGAGCCGGATCCGCTCCGGGCGCACCATCATCTGCTGAGCATCGCCGCACAGCCGGCGGGCCTGCTCCCCCTCGAACAGGTTGACGGTGCCGACGAAGCGAGCGACGAAGGGGGTGGCGGGGGCGTCGTAGATGGTATCCGGCGCGGCGATCTGCTCGATCTTGCCCTGATTGAAGATGCAGATGCGGTCGCTCATGGAGAGCGCCTCCTGCTGATCGTGGGTGACGAAGATGAAGGTGATGCCGAGCTGGCGCTGCAAGGCTTTGAGTTCGAGCTGCATCTGCTCGCGCAGCTTGAGGTCGAGGGCCCCGAGCGGTTCGTCCAGCAGCAGGATGCGCGGCTGGTTGATCAGCGCTCGGGCGATGGCGATGCGCTGGCGCTGGCCGCCGGAGAGCTGGCCCGGCTTGCGGTTGCCGACGCCGGGCAGGCGCACCAGCTCCAGCATCTCGTCCACCTTGCGGTAACGCTCCGCCTTGGCGACGCCCTTGAGCATCAGGCCGTAGCCGATGTTGTCGCGCACATCCATGTTGGGAAACAGGGCGTAGTCCTGAAACACGGTATTGAGGTTGCGATCGTAGGGGGGCACGGTGGAGCAGGGCTCGCCAAACAGCTGGATCTCCCCCTCGCTCGGGTATTCGAAGCCCGCGATCATCCGCAGGCAGGTGGTCTTGCCGGAACCGCTCGGCCCCAGCAGGGTGAAAAACTCGCCAGCCGGGATCTGGAAGGAGATGTCGTCGACCGCCTTCACCTCGCCATAGTGGCGGCTGACCCGGTCAAATTGTACGGCATTCATGGGACGTCCTTGTCTGTGTGGGAAGCGGGCCGGACTCCTGTCCGGCCCCATCTGGTTATCCGGTCTTAGCGGCCACCCAGGATGGCGATATAGTCCGAGACCCAGCGGTAGTAGGGCACGCAGGTTCCCTGGCTCTTGCACTGGGAGACAGGAGTTCGCCAGAAGTGCACGCGATCGAAGTTGTCGATGCCGTTGGTCTTGCACCCCTCTTTCCCGAGCAGGGCATTGCCCTCGCAGGCGGCCGGTACCACGGGCACTGAGCCGAACCAGGAGGCGAGATCCCCCTGCAGCTTGTTGTTGAGGGAGTGCTCCAGCCACTGATAGGCACAGGTGAGGTTCTTCGCCTCGCTGTGCACCATGCTGGTGTCGGCCCAGCCGGTGACCCCTTCCTTGGGCACGGTAGTGGCGATGGGCTGCTTGTCGGCGATGAGGGTATTGGCCTGGAACGGCCAGGAGCCGGAGGCCACCACCCCCTCGTTCTTGAAGTCATCGATCTGGACGAAGGCGTCGTGCCAGTAGCGTCCCACCAGCTTGCGCTGCTGGCGCAGGAGGTCGAGGGCGGCCTTGTACTGATCCTCGTTCAGCTCGTAGGGATCCTTGATGCCGAGCGCCGGCTGGTGGCTCATCAGATAGAGGGCGGCATCGGCGATGTGGATCGGGCCGTCAAATGCCTGCACTCGACCCTTGTTGGACTTGCCGTCCGGCAGGGTCTGCTCCTCGAACACCACGCTCCAGGAGTCGGGCGCCTTGGGGAACACCTTGGTGTTGTACATCAAGATGTTGCCGCCCCACTGGTAGGGCACGCCATAGTGCTTGCCGTCCACCGTGTGCCAGGGGGCATTCTGCAGGCGGGGGTCTATCTTGCCGTAGCTCGGGATGAGCGCCAGGTTGAGTGCCTGCACCTTGCCGCCGGCGATGAGGCGCAGGCTGGCGTCGCCGGAGGCGGTCACCAGATCGAAGCCCCCCTCGTTCATCAGCGCCACCATCTCGTCCGAGGTGGCGGCCGTCTTGACGTTGACCTTGCAGCCGGTCTCTTTCTCGAAGCCGGTGACCCAGTCGTAGTTCTTGTCGGTCTCGCCGCGCTCCACGTAGCCGGCCCAGGCCACGATGTTGAGCTGGCCTTCACCCTTGCCGAGGGTGGTGGGGGCAGCCTGGACCTGGCTTGCCAGCAGCGCCGGGATCAGGGCCAGGGTCAGAGGGGTCAATTTCATCTTGCTCTCCTTGCATGATTGGCAACCGTGGCGGCGCCACAGTAGGCATTAACATCCTGTTAACCAGTCATGAGCGTAGGAGAAGCCGGGAGCAATGAGAATTTCAATTTTTAACGGCTTGGGTATCTGTAAAATCGATATCGAGTGCGGATGAATCTGATTTTTTTGCCGGAGTCACGGCTGTTCAGGCTCAGTCCTAGCGGGGGAGGTGCTGGCGGGCCCGTAGCCGGCTCTGATCTCTGGCGATGTCGATGAACTCGCGTGCGGCCCAGTCAAGGCGCGAGCCGCGCCGCCACACCAGACCGATGTCGATGGCGGGGATGGGCTCCTTGATGGCGCGGGCCTCGACCCGCTCCTGCTCCAGGGACCAGGGGCGGTAGGCAAAGTCCGGCAGCAGGGCGAGCCCGAGCTGGCTCGCCACCAGGCTGCGCACCGCTTCTACCGAGGCGGTCCGCAGCACGATGCGCGGCGCGATGCCGTAGCGGCGCAGGCCGCCGCCGATGATCTGGTCAAGCTGGTCGGCGGTCAGCGAGATCATGGGCTCCTCGCCGAGCGCCTTGAGGGAGAGGGTCGACTCGGCGCAGAGGGGGTGGTTGGCGGCGAGCCAGACCCGCAGCGGAGAGCGGGTCAGCAACTCGGTATCGAACGCCTCCTGGCGGATGGTGCGGTTGGTCATCAGGATCCCCACGTCCACCTCGCCGTTGACGATCTGGTGCTCGAGATAGGGCTGTTCATCCTCCTTCACCTCGATCTGCACCGCCGGGAAGGCGCGGCGAAAGCGGCCGAGCGCTTCCGACAGGTAGTAGCCAGCAACCAGGGTGGTTACGCCTATGGTAAGCCGCCCCTGATCCTGCTGGGCCACCGCCTTGAGGGAGTGGCTGGCTTCGGTCATGGCGCCGAGGATGCGACGGGCGTGCAGCAGAAACTGGTGGCCCTGGGTGGTGAGGCTGACGCCGCGCGGGTTGCGCTCGAACAGGGCGGCGCCGAGCTCGGTCTCCAGCTCGCGGATGGCGCTGGTGACCGCCGACTGGGAGATGTGCAGCTCGGCGGCTGCCCGGCTCACCGAGAAGCTGTCGGCCACCGCCACGAAATAGCGGATCTGGCGAAAGGTGAAGTTCATCTGGGCGTCCTGCCACGTGCGATCAAGGTGAGTGCCAGCTTAACCTCGAATCGCGCCCAGACAAAGGCGCCGTGATGGCGCCTTTGTCGTTGTTTTTACGGAAATTAGCGGGCTGTCACCGCCTCTGTGACCGGTACACGGTTCACTCCCTTGCCCAGATAGGCGAGGGTGATGGTCACAATGATGCAGGTGAAGCTGAGCCACATGTAGGGTAGGTAGTCGAGGGTCGCTACCCCGAGGACCCCGGCCATGAAGATGCCGTTGTCGCTCCAGGGCACCATGCCGCAGGTGAGGGTGCCGCCAAACTCGGCGTTGCGGGAGAGGTTCTTGCGCGCCAGCCCCAGTCTGTCGTAGTTCTTGGCCATGATCTTGGGGGTCAGGATCAGCGATACATACATAGCGGAACCGAACACGTTGGCCAAGAAGGCGGTGCCGATGGTGTGGCTGGTCAGGCTGCCGGCGCTGTTGATGCGCTTCTCGAAGGCACTGGCGATGACGGAGAGGATGCCGACCTTCTCCAGCAGACCGCCGAAGCCCAAGCCGAAGATGATGACGGCCACGGAACCCAGCATGGACTCCATGCCGCCGCGGCCGAGGATGTTGTCGATGAAGTCGACGCCGGAGGTAATGGCAAACGGGCTGTAGGCGGAGTGCATTGCCTTCACCGGATCCATGTCCTGGAAGACGATGGCCCAGACAAGACCCAGCAAGGCGCCGAAGCTGATCACCGGGAAGGCGGGCTTGCGGTTGGCCAACAGGCCCAGCACCAGCACCACGGGCACTATGGCCATGGGGGTGATGTTGAACTGCTTGTCGAGGGCGTCCATCACCAGATTGACCTGCTCCAGGCTGACGTTGCCGGAATACTGCATGCCGACCACGGTGAACAGGGCGGCGGTGATGACGTAGGAGAACAGGCTGATGGGCAGCATCCCCTTGATGTGTTCCATCACGTCGACGTTGGACATGGTCGAGGCCAGCACCACGGAGTCGGAGAGCGGGGAGAGCTTGTCACCGAAGTAGACGCCGGAGAGCACGGCACCGGCTACCAGCGGCGCGGGTACCCCCAGGCTGTGGCCTATACCCATCATGGCGATGCCGGCGGTGGCCGCCGAGCCCCAGGAGGTGCCGGTGGCCAGCGAGGTGAGAGAGCAGATGATCAGGGTCGCCAGCAGGAAGATGGAGGGGTGTATCACCTTGAGGCCGAAGTAGATGATGCTGGGGACGATGCCGCCGGCAATCCAGGTGCCCACCAGGGCACCGACGGAGATCAGTATCAGGATGGCCCCCATCCCCTTGGCGACGCCGTCGACTGCCGCCTGTTCCAGGGATTTGTAATCATGGCCGAGCTTGATGCCGAGCCCCATGATGACGAACCAGGCGATGAACAGTGCCAGCTGGATTGGCAGATCCAGCACGCTGGTGAAGGAGAAGGCCAGGGCCAGGAAAATGGCCAGGCAGGCAAATACTTGCGACATGCCCGGCAATCGGATGTGGTGTTGTTGGTTTTGCATAGACGCTCCCTAAACTCTTGCTCGCCAAGGTCAGCCCCTCTCGTCCTGCGGATGTGTCGATCCCGAGAGGCTTACCAAAAGAGGGCGCAATCTACCATAAAGCGGAGGTGTAAAATCCCTGCTCATTCGGAAAAACAGCTTTAAAATTTTAAAATCCCACAAAATAGTTGATCTAATCGGCATTTTTCACTGTTCAATCGACACCGTTTGATAGCCGGAGATCCATAGGCAAGTTCGATTGCAGATGGCAACACCAAATATGATAATGGTTATCATTAATCTTTTTTCGGACCAATGCCAATGAACTGGATAGCACGCGCTCTGCTCTTGGCCGCCCTTCTGGTGGTGCTGGTCTGGGGTCAGGAGAAGGAATACGGGTTCTGGAGCCTGGGGTTCTTGCTGGCTGCCTGGGTCATGCTGGAACCCAGGCTGAGACCGGTGTTGATCCTGCTGCCGGTTGCGGGAATGACAGGGGTCGTCACTCTGCTCTGGCAGCAGGGCTGGCATTAAGCCTGGCGAGTGGGGACGGCCTGGATCTTGTCGTAGGCCTGGCGCAGGGAGGCGATGACCTTCTTCTCCATCTCGCTGCGTTCGGCGTCTGTCGTGAAGTAGATCATGTCGACATCGTGACGGATGTAGTGTGAGGGAAGCTGGTTGAGTGTCAGGCAGCAGAGGTCTGCCAGCTGATAGGGGGTCAATGTTCGAGCCAACCCCTGCTTTTCTATCTCCTTGAGCACCAGATGCTCATAGAAGTTGTGAATATCGGTATCCAGGATCATGGGAAAACCCCCGTGGTGGCGCAGCATCTTCAACAGCATAGCCATGGGGCATGAAAACACAAAAGGCCCGTTACTCTCGTAACGGGCCTTTGCAGAATGATGGTGCGAAGAGAGGGACTCGAACCCTCACATCCGTGGGACACTAACACCTGAAGCTAGCGCGTCTACCAATTCCGCCACCTTCGCACACTGATTTTCTCCAGCTGGTTTTTAAATGCGGTTGGAGCGCATTTTCTGCGTTTTACATGCCAGAAGCATGGTGCGAAGAGAGGGACTCGAACCCTCACACCCGGGGGGCACTAACACCTGAAGCTAGCGCGTCTACCAATTCCGCCACCTTCGCACATCGGGTTATCAGTCTGGATTTACATGCTGTCTGACAAAAGCATGGTGCGAAGAGAGGGACTCGAACCCTCACACCCGGGGGGCACTAACACCTGAAGCTAGCGCGTCTACCAATTCCGCCACCTTCGCACATCGGTTATCAGTCTGAATTTACATGCCGTCTGATAAGAGCATGTTGCAGTATGGTGCGAAGAGAGGGACTCGAACCCTCACATCCGTGGGACACTAACACCTGAAGCTAGCGCGTCTACCAATTCCGCCACCTTCGCATCACTGCGGTGGGGGATTCTATAGAGTTTTGGGGGGGCGTCAACAGCCAAAGGGGACTTTTTTCGCTGTTGACGGATAAAGGCGTGCCAAGGGCACAAAACTTCAGCAATCGGCGTCAGACGGTGGCCAGCGCATCCTGATACATCTGTTCGTACAGGATGACGGAGTCTGCCCAGTCGAAGCGGGTGTTCATGGCGTGGTGCTGCACACGGGCAAAGCGTGCCGGTTCCTGCAGATAATGGAGCAGGCTGCGGCGCATGGCATCGAGCAAGGTGCTGGCAGTGGGATCGTTGAAGCAGAAACCGGTCGCGTGCGTCGGGTCGGCATCCCAGTCCACGACGGTATCTTTCAATCCGCCGACGGCCCGCACCAGGGGCAGGGTGCCATAGGCCAGACTGTACATCTGGTTGAGCCCGCATGGCTCGAACAGAGAAGGCATCAGGAAGAAGTCGGCGCCGGCCTCCACCAGGTGGGCCAGACGGTCGTCATAGGCATTGATGAAGGCAAACTTGTCGGGATGCTGCTGGGCAATGCTTTGCAACTGGGCGGCGAGAGAGGGATCACCGGAGCCCACGATCACTACCTGGACCTGATGTTGCAAGAACTTGTCCAGGGCCGGGATCAGCAGGTGTACTCCTTTCTGCTCGGTCAGTCGACACACCATGCCATAGATGGGGAGGTTGCCGACGGGGAGCCCCGTCTCCTGCTGCAGGATGCGCTTGCAGGTGTGTTTGCCATCCAGGTTGTCGGCATCATAGGTGGCGGGCAACAGAGGATCGAAGGCGGGATCCCAGTCCTGATAGTCACAGCCGTTGAGGATGCCACGCAGGTCAGCAGCCCGCTGCTGGAATACGCTGGCCATGCCGTGAGCGCCCGGGTGCGTCAGCAGCTCGCTGGCGTAGTTGGGGCTGACCGCATTGATCTTGTCTGCGTAGAGCACACCGCACTTGAGCAGATTGATGTGACCATAGTCGTAGTTGATGCGCTGCTCGTAGTCGTGGATTTCCGGCACGGCCCAGAACTGCTGGCGATCGAATACCCCCTGAAAGGCCGCGTTGTGAATGCTGATGACCGACCGGGTGCGCTGGAAGAAGGGGTTGTGGGCATGACGGGTTTTCAGCAGCAGCGGCAGCAGACCGGTGTGCCAGTCGTTGCAGTGGGCGATGTCGGGAGCGAAACCCAGCTGTTCGCACGCATGCAGAGCCGCCGCGGCTAGAAAGGCAAAGCGTTCACCGTTGTCGGGATAGGCCTGGTTGTTCTCGGCATAGAGCTGGGGGCGGTCGAAATAGTGCGGGCAATCGAGCAGATAGACGCAGATCCCGTCCAGTTCCAGCTGATGGATGCGATAGCTGATATCACTGCGATCCTGGGGGGTGGGGAGCCAGCGCGAGGCGAGGAGGGTGGCCTCGTCCCGGCGCTTGATGGTCTTGTAGAAGGGCATAATGATGCGCACATCGTGCCCCTGACGGGCGAGATGCTGCGGCAGGGCCTTGGCCACATCCGCCAGGCCCCCGGTCTTCACCAGCCCCTCAACCTCCGAGGCTACAAACAGGATTTTCAGTGGGTTAATAGCCAACTCTTGCTCCCTTAGGTACCACGACGATACCGCCTTCGGATACGGTAAACCGCTCTCTGTCATGGTCCAGATTCTCACCGATCACGGTGCCGGGTGCAATTTCAACGTTTTTGTCGATGATGGCGCGGCGAATGGAGCAACCTTCGCCGATTTTCACATCCCCCAGCAGCACGGATTCACTGATGTGGCTGCAGGGGCCTATGTTGCAGCGAAATCCCAGTATGGATCGCTGGATCTGGCTGCCCTGAATGAAGCAGCCACCGGAGATCAGGGAGTTGGCGATCTTGACTTTGCAGTCGTCGGTATCGATGAAGGTGGCGGGGGGCAGGGGCGGGTAATGAGTGTGCAGCGGCCACTTGCGATTGTAGAGAGAGAAGGGGGCATCGTCGGCCACCAGGTCCATGTGTGCCTGCCAGTAAGAGTCGAGCGTCCCCACATCGCGCCAGTAGACGTTGGGCTTCTCGCCCGGGATCACGTTGGTGCTGTAGTCGTAGACGTAGACGGGGGCACGGGGGAACAGGCTGGGAATGATGTCCTTGCCGAAATCGTGACTGGAGTTCTCCTCGGCGGCATCCCGCTTGAGCTCCCGATAGAGGGCCTCGGTCTCGAAGATGTAGTTGCCCATGGAGACCAGGGCCTGGGTGGGGTCGCCGGGGATGTGTTTCGGGTGACGGGGCTTTTCTTCAAAGCCAATCATGCGCCCTTCCTGATCCACCTCGATCACCCCGAAGGCGCTTGCTTCCTCGATGGGCATGCGCAGTGCCGCGACGGTCAGGGCGGCCGCTTTCTGCTTGTGGAAGCTCACCATCTGGCTCACGTCCATCTTGTAGATGTGATCGGAGCCGAAGATGCAGACGTGTTCGGGGTCGGAGATCTCGATGAAGCGCAGGTTCTGGTAAATGGCGTCTGCGGTGCCGTCATACCAACGTTTGCCCATTCGCATCTGGGCCGGAATGGGGTCGATGAAGCGATCCGTGATGCCGACGATGTTCCAGCCCTTCTTCATGTGCAGATAAAGGGACTGGGACTTGAACTGGGTGAGTACATAGATGCGCAGGAAGTCGGCGTTGACGAAGTTGTTGAGCACGAAGTCGATCAACCGGTAACTGCCGCCAAAGGGCACGGAGGGTTTGCTGCGGGTGGTGGTCAGCGGTTGCAGTCGGGTACCTTCACCGCCTGCCAGTATCATGGTGAGTATGCCTGCCATCGTCGTTCTCTCCCTGAGATCATGATGTTGAAAAGGTTTTCATGTTGCTGCGAAAAAAACACCCCTAAAGGGGTGGTGAACGTTTTCTTGGTACCTTAACAGATCCCGTCTGGCACTCTCTACTTGTTTTATTACAACCGTTGCACTTCTTTAAGCTTTGCTCAGATACACCTTGAATTTGGCGTCGCCCGCGATCACCTCGGTCTGTTTGAAGTGCGCATCCAGTATAGGCTGGTATCGCAGGAAGGCATTGGCGACTATGGTCAGGGTGCCATTTGCGGTCAGGTACTCAGGAGCCTTTGCCAGGAAGGTTTCGGTGGCGGCGTAGAAGGTCTTGAGCCCGGCATGGAAGGGGGGATTCGAGACAATCTGTTGGAATGTTTCGGCAATGTCGGAATAGACATCGGAGGCATGAACACGTCCGCTCAGACCGTTGACCGCCAGGGTTCGGCGGCTGGACTCCAGTGCCAGGGCATTGATATCCACCATGGTGACAGCCAGGGCCGGGTTGCGCTTGGCCAGCACGGAACCGATGACGCCGGCACCGCAGCCAAAGTCGAGCAGCTTGCCCGTTACGGGGGGGAGGCTCGCCAGCAGCATCTGGGTGCCGAGATCCAGGCCGTCTGCACTGAAGACCCCGGGCAGGGCCATGACGGTCAGGGTGGTGTCGCCCGCCTGGCACTCATAGCGACTGAACCAGGCGTCCAGCTCGAAGGGGACGACCGGTTTGTCGAGCGTGCCGTGGTAGAGAGAGCAGCGGCGCGCAGAGTCGCGCTTGATCGGTTTCTCGCCATAAGGTGCCAGCAGCTTGTCTGCCCCGTTGATGCCGCCCCGGTTCTCGCCGGCGAGGAACAGGTCGGCCCCGCTTTCGAGCAGCGGCGTCATCATGGCCAGCAGGTATTGCGCCTCGGCCTTGGCCTTGGGCATCAGCAGCAGCAGGGCATCGAATCGGGGGGCGCCACCCAGCTGGTGATCGAACAGGATGGCGTCTCCCAGAACGGCCTGCTGGGTGCGGTAATAGCAGTAATCCGTGGTGAAGACGGTCAGGCTTTGTGCCAGCTCGGCCAGTTGACGAGGATAATCATCCTCCAGGGCACCGCACACCAACAGCCGCTTGCCGACAAAGAGGGCTTGGTTACGTTCCAGCATCTGACTGACGGCACTGTTTTTCTGGCTGATGGCTCCGGCAGGGCGGCTCATTGGGTCTCTCCACGCATTTTTGGGCGGCCATTATACATGGCCGCTTTCGCCTTGACATTTATGCCGTGTTCCCGAAATATGCCCAGACGCCTATTTACCCAGAGATGATGCAATGCGGTCATGCGTATCGAAACGAAAGCATAAACATAGCCTGACAATCGGGCCTGCTGGCGTGCGCGCGTAACCTCTCATCCCTGAGACGATTCAAGCCCCGGTAGCGACTCCCGTACCGGGGCTTTTTATTGACCAATCCATCTGTTTAGGAGAAGGAAATCCCATGTTTCAAGGTTCGATAGTTGCCCTGATCACCCCATTTCGACAGGGCCAGCTGGACGAGGCCGCACTGGCTCGCCTGGTGGAGTGGCACATAGAGCAGGGAACCCATGGCATAGTGCCGGTCGGCACGACCGGGGAGAGCCCGACCCTGACCCACGATGAGCATTGCCGCGTGGTGGAGCTGGTGGTCAAGCTGGTGGCCGGGCGCATTCCCGTGATCGCAGGTGCAGGCTCCAACAACCCGGTTGAAGCCATTGAATACACCCGCTATGCCGAGCAGATGGGAGCGGATGCCACCCTGCATGTGGCCGGTTACTACAACCGCCCCAATCAGGAAGGGCTCTACCACCACTTCAAGGCGGTGCACGACGCCACCACCAAACCCATCATCGTCTACAACATTCCGCCCCGCGCCATCGTTGACGTGCAGCCGGCGACCCTGGCCCGTCTGGCCGAGTTGCCGCGCATTGCCGGCGTGAAGGATGCCACCGGTGATCTGGCCCGCCCCTGGGTTGAACGCCAGCTCATCAAGAAGCCGTTTGCCTGGCTCTCCGGTGAAGATGCCACCGCCGTGGCCTACAACATCGGTGGTGGCCAGGGTTGCATCTCGGTGACGGCCAACGTGGCCCCCAAGCTGGTGGCCGAGGTGCAGAACCTGGCGCTGGCCGGTGAGTGGCAAGCTGCCCGCGAATTGCAGGACAAGCTCATTCCGCTGCACCAGGCCATGTTCGCCGAGCCGAGCCCCGCAGGGGCCAAGTATGCGGTCTCCCTGCTGGGTCTGTGCAGCGAAGAGTGCCGTCTGCCGGTGATGCCGTTGTCGGAAGCTACCCGCGAGCGGATCCGCGCCGCCATGCAGGCATTGGATCTGTTGTAAAAACTGGGCTCTGGATCTCGCTTTTGATCGCCCGGTCAATGAATGACCGGGCTTTGTCGATATACTCGCTTGGATACAATCAAGGATGAGTCGGCATGGAAGAATGGGATCCCGAGCACTTCACCAGTTTTGAACACCTCTGTGAAGTGACGCTGTCTGCGGTCAGAGAAAAGACCGAGGCCGAACAGATCTATCTGTGGTTGCGAGCACCGACGCCCCAGCTCTATCACTATCGCCCGGAACAGGGTCTGCTCTGCCTGAGCGCTGACATCCTCTCTTCCCTCGAGTTGCCCATCCTCTTCATCGAACGTTCCCTTGCGCTCGGCCAGTTGCTGGTGGAACCCATCGCGCCGACCCGTGCCATCTGGGAGCGGGAGAGCGTCGAGCCGGAGATACCACGCCTGCGCGCCTGCTTCCCCCTCAAGCGTCACAAGGGGCTGGAGGCCGTGGTCTATCTGGAAACCCGCCGTCGTCTCGATCGCCTGCCAAGACGCCAGCAGCAGAGCATCCAGCTGCTCATGCATTATCTCGCCGCCGAGCTCGAGAGTCGGCGACTCGCGGGACAGGTGGATCTGGAGCGGGATCAGCGGCTCCACACCCAGGCAGACCTCGTGCGCAGCCAGGCCCTGCAGGACTCTTTCCTCAGCATGCTGCAGGCGCTGCATCAGGTGGGGGTCAAGCTCTCCCGCTGCGAGAGCGAGGATCGTTTGCTGCACGACGCGGTGGCACTGGCCCGCCAGGAGTTGCAGTTCGATCGCATCGCCATCTTCCTGACTGACAGTGAATTCAAGACCATGCACGGTACCTGGGGTACCAACGAGGCGGGTGAGCTCATCGACGAGCGCCATTTCATCAGCCCCATTCCGGATCATCCCACGGTGCAGGAGGCGCTGCGTCGCAAGGACTATGTCCTGGTGCTGGAGGACACGCCTCTCTATTACGAGAAGCAGGAGGTGGGTCGCGGCTGGAACGCCATGGTGTCGCTCTGGGACGGGAGTACCCCCATCGGCTGGATCGCCGCCGACAACCTGCTCTGGCGGCGCCCCCTCAAGGCGTATCAGAGCGAGATCTTCAAGCAGTATGCCGCCGTGCTCTCCCAGTTGCTGATCCGCCAGCGCACCCAGGAGAAGCTTGAGCGCTTCAATCGGGAGCTGGAGCTGAGGGTGCAGGAGCGGACCCGGCAACTGGCCGATACCAACCGGGCGCTGGAGGAGGCCAACCGGCGCCTCTCCCTGCTGTCTCTGGAAGATCCCCTGACTGGCATCGCCAACCGCCGCCAATGGGACATCACCATGGAACGGGAGTGGGAGCGGGCTCGCCGCCATCAGGGCGTGCTGGCGGTGCTGATGATCGATGTGGACGAGTTCAAGTCCTACAACGATCACTTCGGCCACGGCAAGGGGGATCAGTGCCTGCAGCGGGTGGCGGCACTGCTGCAGGATACCGAGCGGCGGCGTACCAACCTGGTGGCCCGCTATGGGGGGGAGGAGTTTGTCATCCTGCTGTGTTCACCGCAGCCGGGAGAGGCGGAGCGGCTGGCGGAGCAGATCCACCACGGCCTTGACGCCTTGCAAATTCCCCATCCGGCTTCCCGGGTGGCGGCGACACTCACCGTCAGCATCGGGTTCAGCTATCTGGTCCCGTCATCGGACAAGGAGTGGCAAACCCTGACCGAGCAGGCGGATCAGGCACTCTATCACGCCAAATCACAAGGGCGGGCCTGTACCCTGGCCTATCGCTGACACCTGCGTGGGGGCTGCCTGCCCGGCATCAGATCCATGCTGATCTGTATACGTGCGGGCTTTCAGATCCACGCCGCCCTGTATAAATGAGGTGGCAAGCGTTTCTCGCCATCTGGCGCATGGCGATGCGCCCGCGCTCTGGCTAGAATGGGGGCCCATTTTTCACAGACAGATCCTGCACCATGACCCTATCCGGATTTCAAGGCCTGGTTTTCGACCTCGACGGCACTCTGGTGGACTCCATGCCCTTGCACCTGGCCGCCTGGGAGCACACCGCCCGCGAGTTTGGCTTTCGGTTCGACGCCGACTGGTTTTATGAGCTGGGAGGCATGCCCAGCCGCAAGATAGCCCTGCTGGTGGCCGAAGTGCAGCAGATCGCGCTGGATCCCCTGGTGGTGACACGCTGCAAGACCGAACACTATGTCGCCAACCTGCACAAGGCCACCCCCTTCCCGGCCATGCTGGATCTGGTGGAACGCTATCACGGCCGGATCCCCATGGGCATAGGGACAGGTTCCCCCTGCATCAATGCCGAAGCGGTGCTGCGCAACACTGGGCTGGATCGGTATTTCCCCGTGGTGGTCACCGCCGACGACGTGGAGCTGCACAAACCCCATCCAGACACCTTCCTGCTGGTGGCGCGACGCCTGGGGGTCGAGCCCGGTCAATGTCTGGTGTTCGAGGACACGGGCATAGGCGCACAGGCCGGTGAAGCGGCCGGTATGCAGGTCTGCATGGTCAGAGAGGGAAAACCGGTCGGGTTGACCTACTGAGTAACGAAGACGAGCGGGTCAACAACCTGCTCGGGAGAGAAGCCCCACTCTCATACGGGACAGGCGAAACATGAGAGTGGGGAGCAGATGTCACTGGCTGACGCAGCGACACCGTCAGGATGGGCAGTGGCGAGATTTACTGCTCGCTGCTGCCACCCTGATTGTCGTCATAGCGGCTCGGTGCACCGTGGGGGCGCGGCGCCATGGAGACGCGTGGTTTGCGGGCGCGCTGGATGCTGACCGCAGGGCGGCCGGAGTGCATGGCGATGGTGGAAATCTTGGCCTTGTAGACCAGTTGCTGGTTGCCGTGTGCATCTGTCAGCAGCACGCTGTACTGATCGAAGCCGCTGATGGTCCCCTCCAGCTTGATGCCGCTTACCAGGAAGATGGCGACCTGGCTGCGGTTCTTGCGCAACCAGTTGAGGGCGGAATCTTGCCCGTTCCCGAGGGAGAAGGCCTGCTCAATGGTGGAGTAGCTTGGGGATTCGGTTGTCATAAATTATTGTCCCGCGGAAAAAAAGTGGCGTTTGATTGTGCTAAATGGTCACTGCCTTGTCAAAGTCATTCTCATCCCCGCCGCGGATGGTGCAACGACAGGGCTGGTGGGCGTGGGCAACAGCTGCAATAATTGGCGGTTCTGGCCCCGTGGCGGGCCTCACGCTGGGGTCTCAATTTGCATCCGGTTTCACACCAACATCCAACCACCTATACCCATGACGCAACGGCGTGCGAAGAGTGTGACCTGCTGGTGCCGGCCACCGAGCTGGCCGTGGGGGAGACGAGCAGTTGTCCGCGCTGCGGCCATACCCTGACTCGTCATCTGCCGGAGCAGGAGCGCAGGCCCATCGCCTATGGCTTTGCGGCCATCATCATGTTCGTGCTCTCCAACGCCTTTACCTTCATGTCGTTCTCGGCCAAGGGGGTGGGGCAGGAGATGACCTTCCTGCAGTGCATCACCACCCTGGTGGATCAAGGCTACCTGTTCCTCGGGGCCGTGCTGAGCATTACCCTGATCGGGTTGCCGCTGGTCTACATCGGTTCCATCATGCTGGTGCTGTGGCGCCTGGACAAGGATCTGCACAGCCATGCCCTGAGATCCCTCGGCCGCCTGCTGTGCCGGATCAAGCCCTGGCTGATGGTCGATGTCTTCCTCATCGGGGTGCTCATCTCTTTGGTCAAGCTGATGGGCATGGCCGACATCAAGATGGGGCTGTCGTTCTGGGCCTTCGTCGGCTATACCCTGTTGCTCATCAAGATGATCTCGTCCCTGGACAGGATGTGGCTGTGGCAGCGACTGTTCGGGCCGACCGCCGCCCGAGAGGTGGATCCCGAGGCCAGCGCCCTGGCGTCCGGGCTGGTGGGGTGCCACATCTGCGGCGCCCTGAATGAGGGGGATGCCCATACCTGCGTGCGTTGCGGCGATCACCTGCACCAGCGCAAACCGGGTGGCCTGAACCGCACCTGGGCTCTGCTCGTCACCTCGATCATCCTCTATATTCCCGCCAACCTTTACCCCATCATGGATACCGTCTTTCTGGGGGATGACAGTCCCTCGACCATCATGGGGGGGGTGGTACTGCTGTGGGCCATGGGGTCCTACCCCATCGCCGCCGTCATCTTCTTCGCCAGCGTGGTGGTACCCCTGGTGAAGATCCTGGCGCTGCTGTGGCTCTGCTTTGCGGTGCAAAGTGGCCAGTCGGCCTCGCCGCTGCGCAAGCTCAAGCTCTATCGCATGACCGAATTTGTGGGGCGCTGGTCGATGATCGACGTCTTCGTGGTGGCCATCCTGGCCGGTCTCATCCGCCTGGACAATCTGATGACCATCTACCCTGGCCCTGCGGCCGTCGCCTTTGCCGGGGTCGTACTGGTCACCATGGTGGCTGCCATGAGTTTCGATTCCCGCCTGATCTGGGATTTACAACAAGGAGAACGCGAACGTGAGTGAGCGTAAGACAAGGTGGAAACCGGGCTCTGATTTCATGAGTTCGGCTGCCGCTATCTGGATGGTGCCCTTGCTGGCCCTCTTCATCGGCGCCTGGATGCTGTTCCAGCACTGGTATTCACAAGGGCCGAGCTTCACCCTGACGGTGGCGACCGCCGAGGGCATAGTGGCGGGCAAGACGGTGATCCGTTCGCGTGAAGTGGAGGTGGGCCGTATCGAGACGGTGGAGCTCAGCGAGGATTACAGCCATGCCGTGCTCAAGGCTCGCCTGACCAATGCCGCCGCCGGCATGCTCAAGAAAGACAGCCAGTTCTGGGTGGTCAAGCCCAGGGTCGGGCGTGAAGGCGTTTCCGGTCTTGGCACCTTGCTCTCCGGTGCCTATATCGAGCTTTCTCCCGGCAAGAAGGGCAGGGCGCGAAGCGAATACGCCATGCTGGACAGGCCGCCCCTGGCATCCCTGGATGCCAGGGGATTGCGGCTATCCCTGTCCAGCCGGGATGCCAACGCGCTGGGCGCGGGTTCCCCCATCAGCTATCAGGGATTCACCATCGGTCAGGTCGAAGAGGCCAAGTTCCTGCCCGAGAAGAGCGAGATGCAGTACCAGCTCTTCATCAACGCGCCTTATGACGTCCTGGTGAGCAGCAACTCCCGGTTCTGGTTGACGCCCGGCTTCGAGGTCTCCATGAGCAGCGAGGGGATGAAGGTGAAGATGGACTCGCTGGAGAGCCTGATCAACGGCGGCATCACCATGGGGCTGCCTCCCGGCTGGTTGCCGGGGGAACCGGTGAAACAGAACGACGAGTTCGTGCTGTTCAAGGACGAGGAGAGCGTGCTGGCCGGTAGCCTGGATCAGTTCATCGACTATGTCTTCCTGTTCGACAATGATGTGGGCGGGCTGCATCCCGGCGCGGCGGTACAATATCGCGGCATCCGGGTCGGTACCGTCATCTCGGCTCCCTATCTCATCGACGACAAGGGCGTCCAGCTATTCAAGAGCCGGCAGATCCCGGTGCTGGCGCGCATCGAGGTGCAGCGTCTCTCCCACCGTTATGCCAATGCGGAGAAGGAGCAGTGGCGGGCCCTGTTCAACAAGCAGTTCAAGGAAGGGCTGAGGGCTAGCCTCAAGACCGCCAGCCTGCTGACGGGGGGCAAGGTGATCGATCTGAACTTCTATCCGGATGCGCCTGTCTATCAGCCGCTCAAGATGGCGGGCTATCAGGTCTTCCCGACTGCCCAGGCCGGTCTGGATCAGATCGAACGCAAGGTGAACCTCATCCTCGACAAGTTCGTCGACATGGACATGGCCACCACCCTCACTCAGGTCAACAGCACCCTGATGACACTGGACAAGACGCTCAAGCATGTCAGTGCCGTGAGTGCGAATCTGGAGCAGTTTACCGGTCAGCAGTCGACCCAGCAGTTGCCGGCCTCCCTCAACCAGAGCCTCAAGCAGTTGCAGGAGACGTTGCAGACCTATGATGCCGGTTCCCAGACCAATCAGGAGCTGCGTCAGTCGGTGCAATCACTCAACCAGCTGATGAGTGAGTTGCAACCTCTGGTCCATTCACTGAACGAGCAGCCGAGTTCGCTGATCTTTGACCGCGCTCGTCCGCGGGATCCCGAGCCCAAGCGAGGAAAATGATGAAAAAACGGATGTTGACGCTGGCCTTGCTGGGCCTGCTGGCGGGATGTGGCAGTGCGCCGACGACGCTGCATTACTATTCGCTGGATGCTGACACGGCGCCGTCGAGTGTCACCACGGCGCAGCCGCAGCACCAGTTGGTGCTGCGCCCCGTCGCCCTGTCCGGTCAGCTTGACCGGATGAGCCTGGTCTATCAGCTGGAGGGCAAGGAGTTGCACTTTGCCGAGTACCATCGCTGGGCAGGTTCCCTCGATGCCCAGTTGAACCAGTTGACCCTCAATGGCCTCTCCAGCCGCTTGCCTGGCTGGGTGGTGCGTCAGGACGGGGCCCGCAAGGGGCCTGTGCTGAGCATCTCGGTCGAGCGCTTCCAGGGGCGGCACGATGGCCGTGCCCTGCTGAGCGGTCGCTGGCGGCTGCTGACGGAGGAGGGGGTCGTGCTGCGGGATGTGCCCTTCCAGCAGGAGCGCGTCTTGCCGGCCGATGGTTATGGCACCCTGGTGGACGAATTGAGCCAGGGCTGGCAGCTGTTGCTGGACCAGATCGCGGCGGACGTGCGCTCGCGAGGCTGAGCGGCGTCGGAGCAATAAAAAAACGGGAGGCATTGGCCTCCCGTTTTTTTTATGGGGTCAGCAGGGTTATTGCTGTACTTCCGAGACGCCCTGTACCTTGACCTCTACCCGGCGATCCGGGGCCAGGCAGACGATCAGCTCACGCTTGGACTTGCTGGTGCAGCTGTCGCCCGTGACGGGGGAGTTCTTGCCCTGCCCCTCCACATTGACCTTGCCGGCAGGCAGCCCCTTGCCAATCAGGTAATCGGCAACGGTCTGGGCGCGCTGCTCGGAGAGCTTCTGGTTGTAGGCATCGGAACCGATGCGGTCGGTATAGCCGATGACGGTGGCCGAGCCATCCTTGGGTCTGGCTTCCTCGATCTGGCTGTAGAGGGTATCCAGTGCCTGGCCGGCTTCCGGCTTGAGGGTGGCCTTGTTGAAGTCAAACAGCACGTCCGAACTCAGGGTGAACTGCTTGTCGACCACCACGGGCTCGGGGGCCGGAGCCGGGGCGGGGGCCGGCACGACTGGGGCGACCTGGCCGAAGCGATAGACGGCGGCCAAGGAGAGCAGGCCGTTGTCCATGCGCAGACCGGTGTCATCTTTACTACCGTAAGGAGAGCTGTATTGGTATTCGAGGCGGGCTGCCCAGTCAAGGTTCAGGGCGTATTCGGCGCCCAGCGCACCGACAAAGGTGAAACGACTGTCACTGCCAAGCTCATCGCTGCTGGTCCAGCCGTAACCGCCACCGAGGCGACCGTAGAGATCCAGATTGTCTGCCACCGGGAAGCCGAGTTTCAGGGTCAGCTGGGCCAGTTGGGCCTCGACAGAGTCACTGAAGGCTGCCCCTTTACGAGTGCCGCTGTACTTGAATTTGCCCAGGTAGTCGTAGCCGAGCTCGACACCCAGGTTCTGGTTGATCTGGTAACCGGCGAAGGCACCGGCACCGACTTCATCATTGTCATCATCGATTTTGGTATTGGATTGGCTTTCATCCACGCCGTAGAAGTTGGACCAACCCAGTTTGGCACCGCCATACCAGGTGTTGTCTTGTCCGGCAGCCTGGGCATTGGCCGCAAGCAGGCCTGAAACCAGCAAGGTAATCAGTGTTTTGTTCATAGATGCCTCTGCAATCTTGTTGGTGGGGAGGACGAATCTGTGTCGCCTCGCCTCATGGGTTGGGCCTTGCGTTCAGCCACAACATGTTTAAACGTAGCTCGTTTTCTTTTATCTACAAGCAACTGATATAAAACATATTGTGATAACTATGCCCATCATAGGGGAGTCCGGGGAGAGAGGGGGGTAGTATGAATCCGAATTGTGACGGGTGTCATATGGTGTGTTCATTAAACAATCGATGAAGGGATCAAAACAGGCCGACGGACGTCGGCCTGCTGCATAAGAGGAGCATCACCGGGGGATGAACTCGTACTCCTGCTCGATGAAGGCAGCGGCCCGCTCGCTCAGGGCGGCGTGCACCACTGTGGTGGGATGGACCTGGTCCCAGAACATCTTGCCCTCGCAGTTCAGCTCACCCGCACTGCGGCGCGCCATGGGGGAGGCAACGGCCTGGGCCAGCAGGGGGTTGCCGGCGATGGCGAGGCGCTCCTGCGCGCTGAAGGGGGCCAGTCGGCTGTCGGTGGTGGCGCTGCGGGAAGAGAATGGTTTCCACACGTAGCCGCCGCCATAGCAGGCGTTCTCGGTGTCGCTCAGGCCGAAGTTCTGCGGCTCGCGCAGCATCTCGGCGAACTGCTTGTCGATCTCGAACAGTTTCACCATGCCGGTAGGCGCCAGCTGGCGAGCCAGGTTCAGCAACAGCTGGTTGTGGTAGGCCGAGACATGGCTGGCCGCCTCCACCACCTTCTGGCTGCGGGCCGAGGGGTTCTGGCCCAGATCCGGCAGGTTGAACAGCAGTATCTGCTTGGCGCCACCCAGCACCATGCGGTTGGCCGCGTCACTGATGGCGTCGCGCACCCGCTTGGCATCCTGCTCGGTGTTCCAGCCATAGGCCAGGTAGTCGTTGGCGCCGACCCAGAGGATCACCAGATCGTCCGGCTTGAAGCTGTCCTTCTCCAGGAACTGGGTGATCTCGTAGTCCAGGTTGTTGATCACCTGGTACTTGGGATTCCAGGAGATCTTGTTGTAGGCCACGGCAGTGGCTCCCCCTTCCGCTTCGTTGGTGATGGTCAGCCCGGGAAACTGCTGGGTCAGCTGCTCCAGCCAGACCGGGCCGTTGGAGAAGCGGCCCTGATGGTAAGGCGGGCTGGAGGGGAGGTAACCGCGCATCTTGTCGTACATCTTGCCGGTATCGGAGAGGCTGTCGCCGAACATCACGATGCGGGAGAAGGGGGGACGTGTCTCGGCGGCATGGGCCGTGAGGGCGAAGAGACCCAATAAACACAAAAGCCATTTGTTCATGTAGCTGTTCTCATGGATGGGGCAGGGCGGGCCTGCGGGCTGTTCCTCGATGGCGGCGGGCTGGGAACCCGCATGGCCAGGTGAAAAGGTATCCACTCGAATACATTTTTGCAGCATGCCGTGGCCATTTAATCGCTTGCGATCACATCACTCCTCCCTGAATGGGGAGGCTTCACGTTTGTTTCACGCGCCCCCGGGCAAGATGCCCTCATACAGCAAAGACAGGAGCATGAAATGAACAACGCAAAAGCAATCGCCCTGGTGGCCCTGATGTCCGTCTCTTCTTTCGCCATGGCGGCCTACACCGGCCCCAAGGAGCAGAACAAGGTATCGGTCGCCCAGTTGAAAGACGTGGCCGATGATCAGTGGGTGACCCTGGAAGGCAAGCTGGTCAAACACCTGGGTGGCGAAAACTACCTGTTCCGTGACGACAGCGGCGAGGTGGAAGTGGAGGTGGATGGTGACGTGTGGCGCGGTACCGAGGTGGGCCCTGACGATCTGATCCGCGTGCGCGGCGAGGTGGACCACAGCTGGAACAAGACCGAAGTCGAGGTGGAACACCTGGAGAAGGTGGGGGCAGCGCCCCTGAGCAAGGGTGGCTTCATCGCCAAGTAAGTTTTCAGGCCACAGTAAATGGGAAGGGCGCTCCAGGAGCGCCCTTCTTGCATGCCATCAGCCAGCCCGGCTTGCGACGGTTCGCTTGAACCCCTTCTCGGCCTGATTGACCTTGTAGAGATAGCGGCGAGCCTCTGCCTTGGGATGCTGTTCGGTCAGCACCTGATAGACGGCCTCGGGGGAGAGGCGGTTGATCATGCCGGGGGCCGCCTTGCGATCGTTGGAGAAGGTGTTGAGCACCCCTCCCGCACCACCGTTGTAGGCGGAGATCACCGCATAGCGGCGGGACTGGGGATCCTGGATATCCGCCAGATAGACGGTCTGCAGCAGGTGCAGGTAGGCGGTCCCCACATCGATGTTGTAGGCCGGATTGAACAGATCTTCCCTGGTCGGCTGGCCATCCTTGCCCTTGACCCTCACATAGACATCCCGCCCAGCGGTAGCCGGGATCACCTGCATCAGGCCATAGGCGTTGGCGTGGCTGACCGCATAGGGGTTGAAGCTGCTCTCGGTCTTGATCACCGCGTAGATGAGACTCTCGGCGACCCCGTACTTGCGGGAGGCATCGCGGATGATGCTGGCGTATTTGTAGCCGCGCCTGTCTTCGTGGTTGGCCACCATGGGAATGTCGATGAAGAAGATGTTGCGGATCCCGAGGGTGCGCTTCTTCATCGCGTTGGCGATCAGATAGTCGGCATAACGCTCTGCACGCCAGCTGGAGCGGATCGCTTGTCCCTGGTTGTCCAGCACCTGGCCATAGAGGAAGGGCTCGCCACCTGGCATGATCTCACGGTCGGAATAAAGGTCGACTTCTGCCGGATCGTCCGGGGTCAGCAGGGTTTCGATGATGGCGCGACGCAGGTGGGCACGGGGATCCAGACCCGAGACGGTCTCCACCATGATGTGACCGCTGGAGAAATCGATGTGGGCGCGGCTCTTGTACTGATCCGTGTATTTGACGTAGTCAAACTTGCCCGCGAACAGCGCCTCGCGCCCCCATATCTCGTTCACGTTATGGGAGAGCGCACTGATCATGTGTTCAAAACCGCGCACGTCCTTGCCGTTGACCAGATCATCATCGCCACCCCCGCTGGTCTGGGGTGTGGATGAACAGGCAGAGAGAAACAGCAGGGCGCACAGCAGCCCAAAAAAACGACCCATAAGATCCTCAAACCGGGCGGTGGGGCCGCCCGTCACTGACTGGCCTGAGCCAGGATTGGTGTCACCCTGCGGCATATTGACGACTCAGGGGGACGCTGGCCCTTTGACTCGATTCCCGCTCACTGGCTGGGAGGGGTGTAACCGTCGATCTGGACTTCACCCGCGTCGAACAGATAGCTGACCATCTCTTTTTCCAGCAACTGGCGGTGCTCGAGATTCATCATGTTCAGCTTCTTCTCGTTGATCAGCATGACCTGCTTCTTCTGCCACTCGGTCCAGGCTTCCTTGCTGATGTTGTCGAAGATCCGCTTGCCGAGTTCACCGGGGTAGAGTTGGAAATCGAGACCCGGCGCTTCTTTCTTCAGGCGCAGGCAAAATACGGTACGGCTCATGTTGACCTCTGTGGTTGCAAGTCTGGTTGTAAGTCCGGGTAGGCGAGCAGACGGGCCGTGGCCGCCGCCAATCCCACCTCGGCAGGATGGCGTAAGTTATACCAGAGTCGGGTATCCGCTTCCATGAGCAGGGGGGCGGGCGGAACAGCCATTTCGATCAGCAAAGGGCGGATATCGAGGTGGAAGTGGCTGAAAGTGTGACGAAATCCAGCGAGCTCCTGATAGGCGGCATCCTCCAGCCCCAACTCCCGCAGTCGTCCGGTCACCTCGGTGAGGGATTCCACCTGCGGGAAGCAGTAAAGCCCGCCCCAGATCCCTTGCGGCGGACGCTTCTCCAGCAGCAGCTGATCGCCGTGGCGGATGATCAGCATAATGCCGTTGCGTGCCGGAATGCTCTTCTTCGGCTTGCTGTGAGGGTAGGCGGTGGGGTTGCCCTGCGACAGCCCCTGGCAATCGGCCTGTACCGGGCAGCGCTCGCAGGCGGGCTTGCTGCGGGTGCAGACGGTGGCCCCCATGTCCATCATGGCCTGATTGTACTGGGCCACCCCGACGCGCGGGGTGAGGCGGGTCGCCAGCTCCCAGAGATCGTGCTCGACCTGCTTCTGGCCCGGCCAGCCCGCCAGCGCCAGCCAGCGGGTGAGTACCCGCTTCACATTGCCATCCAGGATGGCGTGGGGCTGGCCCAGAGAGAGGGAGAGCACGGCCCCGGCGGTGGAGCGACCGATGCCGGGCAGGGCCATCACCTCTTCCAGTTGTTCCGGAAAGAGGCCGCCGTGCAGATCGCGGATCTGCTGGGCAGCCTTGTGCAGGTTGCGCGCGCGCGCGTAGTAGCCAAGCCCGGTCCAGTGATGCAGCACCTCGTCGATGGGGGCGTTGGCCAGGGCCAGCACGTCGGGGAAGCGGGCCATGAACCGCTCGTAATAGGGGATGACAGTGGCAACCTGGGTCTGTTGCAGCATGATCTCGGAGACCCAGACCCGGTAGGGGGTCTTGTCCTGCTGCCAGGGCAGGGTCTTGCGGCCGTGGATCTGGTACCAGTCCAGAATGCGGGTGGCGAAGGTGGTGTTGTCTGAGTGGCTCACAGTGTGCTCATGTTCTGATGATAAGTCCGCCCGCCATCAGGAGGGCGATCCCCGACCCGGCGCATGGCAATGGTCGAGTGTAGGTTATTGATGAAAAAGGGGAGCTCTCGGGCTCCCTCAGAATGGGCGCTGACCCTCCCGGGGGAGGGCCACCGGATGCCGGCAGATCAGCCGCGCCAGTCTTGCAGCGCCTTGAGGCTGGCATACTGGCCGTCGACCTGCAGGACGATGTAGTCCTGGGCGATGGCTGCCAGGATGACACCGGGGGCGATCTCATTCCCCTCGCGCCACTCCCGTCCATTGAGCACGACGGCCCGCTTGGCCGGGTCGGAGGAGTAGTTGTGGGCACCATAGGTCAGGGACGGTACCTGCTGTTTCAGGGCCGGGGCCAGGGCGCCGAGGGGGATGGCACTGGTCTGGACCTGAGCCTGGGGCGCACTCTCTTCCACCAGCGGCGTGTTGTTGAGGGCGGCCATCAGCCGTTCTGCCAGACTCTGTCCCCCCTGGTTTGCGGTAGTCGCAGCCGGGGTTGCGGCAGGTCTTGGAGCGACCACGGGCTCCGGCAGGGGGGGCGGCAGCGGCCGGGTGATCATGGGCCTGGGTTCGACCCGCACGAAGGGGGGAGTCACCACTTCCTTCACTTCGACCTGCTGTTCCACGGGTTTGAGGTGATAGAGGTGCCAGCCATAGTTGGCGGCGGCGCCCATCACCAGGGCCAGGGGCACCAGGGCCCACCAGATCCAGCGGCGGTTGGGCTCCTCTTCCTGGCTCACGGGCAGACCCATGAGCGGCATATGGGGGGTGAACTGGGGCTGGTCGGCCCGGCGCAGGGCCTTGAGCAGGGTGGACATCAGGAGGCCTCCTCGACCATGGGATCCGTCTCATCATCCGCCACGCTGTCGAGATCGACCGGCGTGCTGGCTCGCAGGGATTCATCCTCCAGCCTGGGCATGGGTTCGCCGGAGGCCACATTCAGCCGCAGCAGGGTGTTGCTGCCGGCGATGCCGTCCGGGGTCAGTCCCTGCTCGCGCTGGAACTGTTGCAGCTTGTTCTTGAGGGTGGCGTCAAAGCGGCTCACCTTGCGATCGGGTTGCTGCATGGCGCGGCTAAGGGCGTTGTCCAGCCACTGCACCTGGGCAGCCCCGGCATTGCTCGCTATCAGGGGCACGTTGCCCCTGGGCATGCGCCAGAGCAGGGTGTAGCTGCCGCCCCAGGCGTCGGAGAGCCACTGCCTGTCCACCTGCCAGCTCTGGTTGCCGATGAGCAGGGAAGCCTTGTCCGCCCCCAGGCTGACCAGGGTGGCGTAATAGAGGCCGCCGGTCTCGTCGGTGAGACTGATGAGGGCCGGGTATTGCAGCGCCTGCAATTGCGCCAGGGAGGCTTCTCCCTCCTGGCAGCGCAGGCCCGCACGGGGGGCATTGTCGCAGGTTGCCTCCTCCAGCTCGGCCTGGTAGCCCCATACCTTGTAGAGATTCTGCATGGCGACGTCCGGCTCCAGCGCCTGATTGATGGCGCGGGTCAGCTGGGCCTGCTGCTCCGGCGTGTCATCCACCTTGACCGGTACCTCGACCTTGACCAGGGGGCGGGCTGGGAAGAATCCAAAGAATTGCCAGCCCCACCAGCCGGTGGCGACCAGCAGGGCGCCCACCAGGGCGACCGTGAGGCCGGATTGCCAGCTCCCCTCGTCGCGAATGCCGCTCACCTCATACGCGGACTGGCTGATGTCCCCGTGCACTATCTTGTGGCTGCCACGGGCGAAGGCGGCGATGAGGGCGCGGTCGCAGATGAGGTTGATGAGGCGGGGAATGCCCCCGGAGAGGCGATGCAGGGTCTGGATGGCCCTGGGGGTGAAGATGGGCTGGACGCAGCCTGCCACCTGCAACCGGAAGCGGACATAGGCATCCACATCCTGGCGCGACAGCGGCAGCAGGTGATAGCGGGCGGTGATCCGCTGCGCCAGCTGGCGCAGCAGGGGCTGGCGCAGCATCTGTTGCAGCTCGGGCTGGCCGATGAGCACCACCTGCAGCAGTTTCTTCTCGTCTGTCTCCAGATTGGTGAGCAGTCGCAACTGCTCCAGCACGCCGGGCAGCAGGTGCTGGGCTTCATCCACCAGCACCACGCTGCGCTTGCCTGCCGCCAGATTCGCCAGCAGATGATCCCGGATAAGGTCGAACAATTGCTTGAGGCTGGCCTCTTCGCCGTAGGGCAACTGGAATTCGTCGCAGATGGCGGCCAGCAGATCCCGCTCGGTCAGAGAGGGATTGAGGATGTAGGCGATCTCGGTGTCAGCGGGCAATTGCTGCAGCAGACAGCGGGAGACGGTGGTCTTTCCCGTACCCACTTCCCCGGTCAGCAGCACGAAGCCACCACCGTCCTGCAACCCGTAGTTGAGGTGGGCGAGGGCCTCCCCGTGACGCTCGCTCATATAGAGGTATTTGGGGTTGGGCGAGATGGAGAACGGGGGCTCCGACAGACCGAAGAACTGTGTGTACATAAGGATCCATTCCATTGTTATGGGCGGCAGGTTAAAGCCTCCCAAAAGGGATGTCAAAGACCCGGATACCATAAGGGGAGCTGGCTCGAACCACGGGCTGAGTCGCCCGGGACGATGACGGGAAGCCGCCGCCCGGCCGAGTGATGGCGAGCCTGGTGCGACGGGTTCACATCGTCTCTCTTGGCCAAAAGCGGTATCATCGTGGCAAGTTTATCGAGGGAGAGTGCGCGTGCAGATTTATCTGGTCGGAGGGGCGGTGCGGGATCGCCTGTTGGGATTGCCCCAGGGGGATCGGGATCACTTGGTGGTCGGCGCCACGGTGGAGCAGATGCTGGGTCTCGGATTCACCCAGGTGGGCCGAGACTTTCCAGTCTTTCTTCACCCCAAAACCCAGCAGGAGTACGCCCTGGCGCGCACCGAGCGCAAGCAGGGGCAGGGTTACACCGGCTTCGTCTGCCATGCCGCCCCCGAGGTGACGCTGGAGCAGGATCTGCTGCGCCGGGATCTCACCATCAACGCCATCGCCGAAGATGAGGACGGGCAACTGCACGATCCCTACAGCGGCGTGCAGGATCTGGAGGCGCGGTTGCTGCGCCATGTCTCGCCGGCCTTTGCCGAGGATCCCCTGCGCATCCTGCGGGTGGCGCGCTTCGCCGCCCGTTTCCATGCCCAGGGGTTCGTGGTGGCCCCCGAGACGCTGGGGCTGATGCGCGAGATGACGGAGGCTGGAGAGCTGGCCCACCTGACCCCGGAGCGGGTCTGGAAGGAACTGGAAAAAGTGCTGCTGGGGCCGACACCCCAGATCTTCTTCGAGGTGCTGCGCGAATGCGGCGCACTCAAGGCGCTCTTCCCCGAGCTCGATGCCCTGTTCGGTGTGCCGGCCCCTGCCAGATGGCACCCGGAGATCGACACCGGCATCCACACCATGATGGTGCTGGCGCAGGCATGTCGTCTCTCCCCCGAACTGACCGTGCGCTTCGCGTCCCTCTGCCACGACTTTGGCAAGGGGCTGACCCCGCCCGCCTTCTGGCCGAGCCATCATGGCCATGGCCAGAAGGGGTTGCCGCTCATTCGCGATTTTTGCGAGCGCTTCCGGGTGCCGAACGAGTGTCGCGATCTGGCACTGCTGGTGAGCGACCTGCACACCCATATCCACATTGCCTTCGAGCTCAAGCCCGCGACCCTGCTCAAGGTATTCGACAAGGCCGATGCCTGGCGCAGACCGGAGCGCTTTGCCCAGCTGCTCGATGCCTGTCGCGCCGACTTCCACGGTCGTACCGGCTTCGAAGAGAAGGTCTACAGTCAGCCGGACTATGTCGCTCAGGCCCTGGAGGCGGCGCAGGCTGTGCCGGTCAAGGAGATAGTGGCGGCCGGCTTCAAAGGGGAGGCAATCCGCGAGCAGCTTGCCAAGCGGCGGCTCGATGCCATCAGCCGGGTGCGCGACGAGTGGACCTTTATCGAGGAGTAAACGCTGCAGCCGATCGACGCTCAATCGACGGCGTGATATGGGCGAAGCATAAAAAAGCCCGGGTCAATGACCCGGGCTTTTTGTCGTGCGGCGTGGGCTGCTCAGGAGAAGCAGGCCTGCAACACGTAGAAGATGGCGATGGCCAGGATGGCGCCCGCGGGCAGGGTGATGACCCAGGAGACCACGATGTTGCGCAGCACGCCCAGGTTCAGGGCCGCGATGCCCCGTGCCAGACCGACGCCCATGACGGCACCGACCAGGGTCTGGGTGGTGGAGATGGGCAGACCGGTGCCGGAGGCGATCACCACGGTGGCTGCGGTGGCCAGCTGGGCTGCGAAGCCACGGCTCGGGGTCAGGTGGGTGATGCCGGTGCCGACGGTCGCCATCACCTTCTCGCCCATGGTGGCCAGGCCGATGACGATGCCGATGCCGCCAAGGGGCAGGATCCACCAGGCGATGTGGGAGCTGCCGCCGATCTCGCCGCCGGCCGCCACGATGGAGGCGACTGCAGAGAGTGGACCGATGGCGTTGGCCACGTCGTTGGAGCCATGGGCGAAGGCCATGGCGCAGGCGGTGATGATCATCAGGATGCCGAACACCTTCTCCACGTTGGCGAAGTGCATCTTGCTGTCATCTTTCGGGTTGTACTGCTGGCCGCGGATATAGATCCAGCCGGCAAACGCCACCGCGATAGAGATGGCGACGGAGAGCAGCGCGCCTTCGCCATTGCTCAGGTGCAGACCGACGTGTGTCAGCCCTTTTTTGATGGTGACCAGGCAGATGACCAGGGACGTCAGGAACATGTAGAAGGGGACATAGCGCTTGGCGTTGTCTAGGGGATTGTCCGTGTTGAAGATGAGCTTCTGCACGCTGATGAACATGAAGTAGGCGATGATGCCCGAGATGGCCGGCGTGATGATCCAGGAGCCGACGATGCCGCCAAACTTGTTCCACTGTACCGCTTCCGGACCGATGCTCACCACGGCGAAGCCCACGATGGCGCCGATGATGGAGTGAGTGGTGGAGACGGGCCAGCCGAAATAGGAGGCCAGGATCAGCCACAGACCCGCAGCCAGCAGGGAGGCGATCATGCCGAGCACCAGCAGATCCGGCGTGTCGGCAAAGGCGTTGCTGTCGATGATGCCGCTGCGGATGGTGGCCGTCACTTCGCCACCGGCCAGATAGGCACCGGCAAATTCAAAGATCATGGCGATGATGATCGCCTGACGGATGGTCAGGGACTTGGTGCCGACCGATGTGCCCATGGCGTTGGCGACGTCGTTCGCACCAATGCCCCAGGCCATCAAAAAGCCGAACAAGGCCGCCACGAGCACCAGGGTGGTGCCGTAATTCGCGATAATGTCCATTAGTAGTGTTTACCCAGTCAGTCGATTACGAACGAGCCAGCATCAATTCCAGACGGGCGCCAACGCGCTCTGCCTGATCAGCCAGGTCACCTACCCATTCGAGGATCTTGTAGAGGAACATAACGTCGATCGGATTGTATTTGTGCTCAACGGCTTGCAGCTGTTGGCGCAGTCCGATCTGCATGGTGTCAGTATCGTCCTCGATGAGATCCAGCTGGTGGATCATCTCGGCAACCATTTCAACTTCACGTCCTTTAAAGCCGGTTTCGAGCAGCTCATCGAGTTCTCCGATGGCTTTTTCGGCTTGGGCGGTCGCATCGATACAGCGTTTGAGATAGGCCATGAAATCGGCGCGCATCTCGGTGGGGAATTCCATCTTGCGGCCAAGCATGCGACCGGAAATATCCTTGGCACGGTTGGCAATCTTGTCCTGCTGGGTCAAGAGCTCCAGCAGATCGGTACGGGCGACCGGTAGGAACAGGCCGCGGGGGAGTTTCAAGCGGATTTCGCGCTTGAGGATGTCCGCTTCTTTTTCCAGCTGGGCGATCTGTTGCCGGATCTTCTCGGCATCTTCCCAGCGGTCTTCAGCGACGGCATCAAAGAAGGGAATGAGCTGTTCGCAGCACACGTGAACCTTGACGATATGCTTCTGCAGCGGCTTGATGGGGGACTTGGCAAAAAGACCCAAAATAGTATTTACTGGCATGGCCAAACCTGTGTCGGTGAAAAAACACTCGATACGATTTTATGAGGGGCGCATGGTAACCGAACTGTGCCATCAATAAAACCGTGAATTAATCGTGAACTGTCGCTGGCATTATATCCTCGCGACCCTGAACATGCCCCCCAAAGTTGCCCGCCAGCCCGGAATGACTATGCAAACTGAGATCGAGATAAAGTTTTTCGTCACCAGCAATATTCAAGAATCCCTCTCCAACCTTCTGAATTCACTAGAGATTATCTCTTCCAATCAAGCCGCTCTTGGCAACGTCTATTTCGACACGCCCGATCTGGGTTTGCGTGGGCTCGAGATGGGGTTGCGCATTCGTCGCAGCGATGATTTTTCCGAGCAGACCATCAAGTGCCGGGGGCAGGTCGTGGGCGGATTGCACGCCAGACCCGAGTACAACACCCCGGTGGAGGGAACCATTCCGACCCTGTCTGCCTTTCCTGCCGATATCTGGCCGAGTCTGGTGGTGCGCGATGAACTCCAGAGCCGTCTGGTGGCCCAGTTCAGCACCGATTTCCTGCGCCGCCACTGGCTGATCGCATTCGGAGATGCCGAGATCGAGCTGGCCTGGGATCAGGGGGAGATTGTCGGTGCCCTGGGGCGTATCGGGATCGACGAGCTGGAGCTGGAGCTGAAATCCGGCGATGCCCGCGCCCTGTTCACCCTGGCGAGCAAGCTGGCGGCGCTGGGAGGATTGCGGCTGGGTGCCCAGTCCAAGGCGCAGCGCGGATACAGGCTGGCTGGGCTTGGCAAGCCACTGGCCGTGCAGCCCCTGCAAAGGATTGTGGGCAAAGATCGGAAGGTCAGCATTACCCTGGGTCTGCTGCACTGGCAGCATCATGAGCAGCTCTGGCTCGAGAGTGGCGATGCTGGCGAACAACAACGGGCGCTGCATGCCCTGCTCGAGGGGGTATCCCTGGTTGCCGAGGCGGCAGGCACGCTGACGGTGCCCCCCTCCTGGCTGGCCGACCTGCAGGCGCAACAGCGTCTGATGGTGCAGGTGGCCGGGGATCGTGCATCACTGCATGCCCTGTTCCACCATGCCGACCTGGTGGGCCTGCAGCTGTCCATCGCGGCCTGGCTGCATCTGGGGGAGTGAATCCTCGGTGGTGCAGAGCGCAAAAAGGTGAGCCCGGGCTCACCTTTTTTATGGCAGTTGCACCTTGAGCGGCGCTATCAGTTCACCACGGCCACGTTGATGGTGCCGTTGCCCTGGGTCATGCGGACCCGGGCACCAGGTACAAAGGTGGGGCTGGCCTTTTGTACCACCACGATGGATTCGCCGTTCTCTTTCTTGATCTCGAGCTCGACCCCGTCAACCTGGTTGAGTTTGTCCCCTGCCGCCTTGCCGGCCGCCGCACCCGCAATGGCGCCACCGGCCGCCGCGATGTCACTGCCACGACCGCCGCCTATGGTGCTGCCGAGCAGGCCGCCGACCACGGCACCGCCAATGGTGCCGATCAGGGAGTTCTCATCGGCCTGGATCTTGACGGGGCGGGTGGAGAGGATGGTGCCATAGCTGACGGTCTGTACCTGCTTGGCGCGATCCTTGGTGTAGACATCGCCGGAGTAGACGTCGCTGTTGGCACAGCCGGTGATGGCGGTGGTGGCCGCCAGCAGGGTGACGAGAGCAATACGTTTGAACATGATGGGCCTCCTGGGCGGGCATCGGATTAATCTGGTGATGAATTGCACTTTACGCCAACCAGATTGCGAATTAAACCCGCAAAGTGTAACCAATTATGTGGCCGGAAGACTCCCGTGCCGGTGGTGGATGGTCAGGTCAGGGCTTTTTCCAGCAGCAGGCGATCCTCGCCCGGCCCGAAGTAGCCTCTCTCTTCTGCCAACTGCTGATAACCCAGCCTGAAGTAGAGGCGCTGGGCCGGATTGGCGGGATCCACGGTCAGCCTCACCCGGGCAACCTGCAAATGCGCCAGAGCCTGCTCCACCTGCAACATCATTTGCTCGGCCAGGCCGAAGCCGCGCGCTTCGGGACGCACCGCGAGGGAGAGCAGCCAGCCCTGCGACCGATCCTGACCAAGCCCCCCCAGGGCATAGCCCAGCAGCCGGTCTTCCCGCTCCGCGACGACCAGCAGTTCGGGCCACAGATCCATGGCCTGGCGAAAGAAGAAACCGGGGTAGACATCCTCGCCGAAGACATCGGCATCTATCTGCCAGATGGCGTGCATGTCGGTGTGG
The DNA here is from genome assembly GCF_048276795.1 of Aeromonas sp. PS2Canimalfood6. Taxonomy (NCBI): domain Bacteria; kingdom Pseudomonadati; phylum Pseudomonadota; class Gammaproteobacteria; order Aeromonadales; family Aeromonadaceae; genus Aeromonas; species Aeromonas sp. PS2Canimalfood6. The sequence goes on along the minus strand of NZ_JBLUXC010000008.1, from coordinate 71,774 downwards.
GTGGCAAGGCGCAATACGGGGGACGAGTGCATCGGGGCTCCTCTCATCGGGTCTCTGCTGCGGGGCAGCCAAAAAGGAGGCACAGGGTAGAAGGGGCGGGGAGTCGATGCAAGGGGGGCATTTGTGGCATGCCGCAGATAAAGAAACAGGGCCCGCAGGCCCTGTGTCATCAGAGGAGGCTGGTCGCCTGCTCCAGCCAGGCGAGATCCTCGCCCTCCAGCAGCGGGCTCAGACGGCGGTAGACCTCCGCATGGTATTCGTTGATCCAGCGGAACTCCGCCGGGCTCAGCAGGCTGCGATCGATGAGGCGGATGTCGAACGGCACATAGGTCAGTCGCTCGAAGCCCAGCATCGTCAGCTCGCCACGGGCTTCCTGCTCGGTCACCACCACCAGGTTTTCACAGCGGATGCCGAAGGCATCTTCCCGGTAGTAGCCCGGCTCGTTGGAGAGCACCATGCCCGGCTGCAGGGCCACCAGGCTGCCCTTGGGGGCGATGCGCTGCGGACCTTCGTGCACGCTGAGGAAGTGGCCGACCCCGTGTCCGGTACCATGGTCGTAGTTGTAACCGGCTTGCCACAGGGGCATGCGGGCCAGCACGTCGAGCTGGATGCCGGCAGTGCCGCGGGGGAAGCGGGCCTGATCCAGGGCAATATGACCCTGCAGCACCCGGGTAAACATGGCCCTGTGCTCGTCAGTCACCTCACCCACTTTGACGGTGCGAGTGATGTCGGTGGTGCCGTCCAGGTACTGGGCGCCGGAGTCCACCAGATAGATGCTGTCCTGGCCGAAGGCGCGCGGGGTACCGTTGGTGTGGCGGTAGTGGCACATGGCGGCGTTGGGGCCGAGTGCCGAGATGGTGTCGAAGCTCGGCTCCACATAGTGCTCCTGCTCGTGGCGGAAGGCTTCCAGCTGGTCGGCCAGGGTGCCTTCGTCCACACCGTCGAACTCGCCGCTGGCGATCAGGCGATCCAGCCAGGCCAGGAAGCGGGTGACGGCAACGCCGTCGCGCAGGTGGGCGGCACGCATGCCGGCCAGCTCCACGGGGTTCTTGCACGCCTTGGGCAGCATGGTGGGATCCTGGCCGGCCACCAGAATGGCGCCCGCCTCTTCCATCACGAGCTGGGTCCAGGCGTTGGCGGTGTTGGGGTCGGCCAGCACCTTCTGCTGATCCTCGCCGATGCGCTGCAACACGTCACCCAGCTTGTCGATGGGGTAGACGGAGACATCCTGCCCCACGTGCTGGCTGAAGGCGAAGCAGTCGATCTTGTCGGTGTCGACGAAGAAATCCATGGTGGCGTTGGCGTAGAGCACCGCAAAGCCCAGCACCACCGGCAGGCGTTCCACGTCGCGACCACGCAGGTTGAGCAGCCAGTTGATGGGCTCGGCCTGGGTCAGCAACACCGCATCCAGCCCGCGCTTGCGCAGATCGCTGGCCAGCATTTCGCGCTTGGCCTGGCTGGACTGGCCCGCCAGCTCCTCGCTGTAGAGGATGACAGGGCTCTTGGTCGGAGCGGGACGATCGCTCCAGTGCAGATCGATGGGGTTCTCGTCGATGCGCACCAGCTCGATGCCGTGATCGGCCAGCACGGCGTTGGCGTTCTGATACCAGGCCAGGCTGTGCAGGCGGGCATCGAAGCCGACCCGGGAGCCTGAGGGCAACTGCTCCGCCAGCCACTGCACGTGGGGGTCTTCATTGAGGTGGAGAAACTCGAACAGCTCGGCCGGCGCCTGCATGCGGGCCTGCACGGTATAACGACCGTCGATGAACAGGGCCGCCCGATGCGCCAGGATGATGGCGAGCCCGGCGGAGCCGTTGAAACCCGTGATCCAGTCCAGCCGCTCGGCATAGGCGGGAATGTACTCCCCCAGATGCTCGTCGTCGTGGGGAACGATGAAGGCGTCCAGCTCCAGCGTGGCCAGTGTGGCCCTGACCTGGGCGACGCGGGTTTCAATAATCTCGAAATGGTTCATGTCGTTATTGCCAGCTTGTGGTGATGTGAGTGTTCATTGATGGTGGCCGCTTGCCAGGATCTGTCTGATCGATTGGCCTGCCGCCTCGATGTGTTGCTTGAGCAGTACCACTGCTTCGTGCTTGCGCCGGGCGCGGCACAGTTCAAGGAGTCGGGCGTGCTCCCGCTCGGCCTTGTCCACGCCGCCCTGGTCGAACAGCAGTTCGAAACGCACATAGCGGTCGCAGCTCAGATTGATCTGGGCGATCAGTTCCAGTGCCTGGGGGCGATTGGCTGCCTGGTAAAGGGTGGCGTGAAAGCGGTGATTCAACTCGGCCCAGTGTTCGATCTGGGTGCCAGACTCCAGCGCCAGATCAAACTGGGCGAGGATGGCTTGCGCCTGGGCGAAGGTCTCCTCCGTCATCAGGTCGACGGCGTGGAACAGGGTATCGGCTTCGAGCAGTGCCCGCAAATAAAAGAGCTCCTCGATGGCCGAGGCATCCAGCATGGTCACCACGGCGCCGCGATGGGCCTCGAACTTCACCAGCCCCTGAGCTTCCAGTTGCATCAGGGCTTCCCGCACCGGGATGCGGCTCACCGCCAGCTCCTTGGCGATGGCGTCCTGGCGCAGGGGGGCGCCCGCAGCAAACTCGCCACGCAATATCCGGCCGCGGAGGTTCTCCATCACCATCTGGGTTCGGGTCTTGTAAGGTGGGGTCATGCTGGGGTCACGGGCAGGTTGCAAAATTGTATATTGTATAAAGTTTGGCTGAATCTAACGCGCAAGGGCCGTCAAGGCAAGGCTTGGCGGGAGCCATATGCCGCGCATCGGCCAAAAAAATACCGGCCAGCAGGGCTGACCGGTACGGGATTGCGAGACGCGAGGCGCGTTTCTTACAACTGCGGGCCCGCCGCGACCAGGCGTTTGCCTTCGTCGTTGTCGGTGAAGCGCTCGAAGTTCTTGATGAAGCGCCCGGCCAGATCGGCCGCCTTGGCATCCCACTCGGCCTGGTCGGCGTAAGTGTCTCGCGGATCCAGGATGGCGGGGTTGACGCCCGGCAGCTCGGTCGGCACTTCCAGGTTGAACACCGGCAGTACCTTGGTCGGCGCCTTCTCGATGGAACCATCCAGGATGGCGTCGATGATGCCACGGGTATCCTTGATGGAGATCCGCTTGCCTGTGCCGTTCCAGCCGGTGTTGACCAGATAGGCTTCAGCCCCTGCCGCTTCCATCCGTTTCACCAGCTCCTGGCCGTACTTGGTCGGGTGCAGGCTGAGGAAAGCCGCGCCGAAGCAGGAGGAGAAGGTCGGGGTCGGCTCTGTGATGCCGCGCTCGGTACCGGCCAGCTTGGCGGTGAAGCCGGACAGGAAGTGGTACTTGGTCTGCTCCTTGGTCAGCTTGGCGACCGGGGGCAGCACACCGAAGGCGTCTGCGGTCAGGAAGATCACCTTGGTGGCGTGCCCCGCCTTGGAGACCGGCTTGACGATGTTGTCGATGTGATAGATGGGGTAGGAGACCCGGGTATTCTCGGTGCGGGAACCGTCGTCGAAGTCGATGGTGCCATCGGCGGCCACGGTCACGTTCTCCAGCAGCGCATCGCGGCGGATGGCGTGGTAGATGTCCGGCTCGGCCTCTTCGGAGAGCTTGATGGTCTTGGCGTAGCAGCCCCCTTCGAAGTTGAACACGCCGTGATCATCCCAGCCGTGCTCGTCATCGCCGATCAGCTGACGCTTGGGATCGGTGGAGAGGGTGGTCTTGCCGGTGCCGGAGAGGCCGAAGAAGATGGCCACGTCCCCATCCTTGCCCACGTTGGCGGAGCAGTGCATGGAGGCGATGCCGCGCAGGGGCAGGAAGTAGTTCATCATGGAGAACATGCCCTTCTTCATCTCGCCACCGTACCAGGTGCCGCCGATGAGTTGCATCTTCTCGGTCATGTTGAAGGCGACGAAGTTCTCGGAGTTGAGACCCTGCTCCTTCCAGTTCGGGTTGGTGCACTTGGCACCGTTCATCACCACGAAGTCCGGTTTGAAGGCCTTCAGCTCCTCTTCGCTCGGGCGGATGAACATGTTCTTCACGAAGTGCGCCTGCCAGGCCACCTCGGTGATGATGCGCACCGCCAGGCGGGTGTCCGGGTTGGCGCCGCAGAAGCCGTCCACCACGAACAGACGCTTGCCGGAGAGCTGTTTGGTGACCAGCCCTTTCAGATGTGACCACACTTCCGGGGTAATCGCCTTGTTATCGTTTTTACCCTGGTCAGACCACCACACAGTATCCTGGGTAGTGGCATCTTTGACGATATATTTATCTTTAGGGGAGCGGCCGGTGAAGATGCCGGTGTTGACGTTGACGGCGCCAAGCTCGGTGACGACGCCACGTTCGAAGCCCTCAAGGTCTGAGCGGGTCTCTTCAGCGAAAAGCTGCTCATAGGAGGGGTTGCGAACGATTTCCTGGCTGTTTTTGATACCGTATTGGTCCAGCTTCAGTTGTTGGGCCAGGGTGGGTTCTACCACGATTGTCATTGTATTCTCCTGGGTTCAGAGGTGTGTAGGGTTCTATCTGACGTTCATGCTACCACCTAGGTGGTAGTTTTTAGCGATCGCCATCAAACTTTATAAAATAGGGTATTTTTTTGTTATTTAAGTTAAAGGCGGGTTTTGCCCGCCTTTGATTAGTGTAACTGGTTTGCATCATTACCGGGAGCCCTGCTGAACAGGGTTTCGATGTCTATCCCGTCGAATTCGTAGTGGGCGCCGCAGTAATCGCAGTGCATGTCGATCTTGCCGAGCTCCTGCACCATGGATACCGCTTCCTCCTTGTCTATCTGCAGCAAGGCCCCTTCGCAACGGGCGCGGGAGCAGGTGCAGCGGAACTCGATGGCCTGGGGATCGAACACCCGTACCTTGTCCTGGTGGTAGAGGCGGTAGAGGATCTCTTCCGCGTCCAGACCGAACAGCTCTTCGTCCTTGATGGTGGTGGTGAGCTGGACCAGGTGGTCGAAATCTTCGCTGTGATCCTCGCTCTGGGCCGGCAGCTCCTGCAGCAGGATGCCCGCCGCACGGGGCTCGCCCTCGTGGTGGCCGGTGCGGATCCAGAGGCGGGTGGCCAGTTGTTCGGACTGGGCGAAGTAGTGCTCCAGGCAGGCCGCCAGGGTGTCGGCCTCCAGGGCGATGATGCCCTGATAGCGCTCTCCTTGATCCGGGGTGATGGTGATGACCAGATGGCCGTTGCCGATCAGGCTTTGCAGCTTGCCGTCCGTCGGCAATTCCCCTTCATAGCGTGCCACGCCGCGCAATTGCTGGTTGTTGTCGCCGTTGATGACGGCCAGACGCACCGGACCGTCCCCCTGCAGCTGCACCGTGATGGAGCCTTCGAACTTGAGGGTGGCGGTCAGCAGGCTGGTGGCAACCAGCAGCTCGCCCAGCAGGTGCTGCACCTGTACCGGGTAGTTCTGGGCGTCGATGATGTGGCGGTAGGTACGATCCAGCTGGACCAGCTCCCCACGCACTTCGTACTCTTCGAACAGATAGCGATACAGGAGGTCTTGGTTACTCATCATGGTTTCCTAGGATGTTCTTGGGGAAAAATAAACACATTGTTAAACAGGTGGTTAGGAACTAATTCCTCCACCTGTCGTCATAAAGGGGCCACAGACGCGGATTAGGATTGCTTGACCCGGATAAGCTGGCGTCGCTCCTGCTTGTCGGGTCGGCGCTCCGGGCTTGGGGCAAACTGGCTGTTGAAGCGGCGGGCTTCGCTGTTTTCGGCCCGTTTCTTCAGGCTGGCCTCTGTCTCTTCATAGAGTTGCTGGGCCAGCGGGGCGGATTTGCGCTGCTCGCTCACCTCGAGCACCCGCACCTCCCGCTCGTCCTGGCCTTGCCAGAATCGCACCAGGGCGCCGACCTCGACCGCCTTGCCCGGCTTGGTGCGCTGGCCGTTGTAGTGCACCTTGCCGCCGTCGATCTGATCCCGCGCCAGACTGCGGGTCTTGTAAAAGCGGGCGGCCCACAGCCACTTGTCGAGACGGACCTGAGTGCTGCTTTGTGCTGGATTCGACATGGATCGGCTCCGGGATGGCTGAAAAGGTGCCTGATTATACCAGAGGCGGGCCCCGGGATAGAAACAGGGGGCATCCGGGTGTGACGGAAACTGAATTTTCACCCCTTGGTCCCATCCGGTCGGTTGTCTCTGGGTCCATTGCCGTACACAATAGCCAACCGACTTGGATGCCAGACAATTTTGAGAAAGATGACGCTACCGTTCAGGGATGATTTGTTGACTTCCCTTCTGGCTCGCTGCAAGGCCATGCCACTCTCCCGTTTCAGCCAGCCCCTGTTCTGGCTTCTGCTGCTGTTGCTGGCCCAGCAGTGTGCCGTGCTCACCTGGCGCCTGTACGAACTGGCCCAGCCCGCACCCCTGACCCCCTGGCAACCCTCGGTCACCTCGGTGCAGGGGAGTGGTGGCGATCGCCTCGATCTTGGCAACCTCAGCCGCCTCTCTCTCTTTGGCAAGGCGCTGCAACCCCAGGCGGACAAGGCGGCAGAGACGGTGGCGGTGGATGCCCCGAAAACCCAGCTCAACGCCCAGCTCAACGGGGTGCTGGCAAGCTCGGATCCCGCCAAGTCCATCGCCATCATCGCCCACAACGGGACACAGAACTCTTACGGCATCGGGGACTACATCGACGGTACCCAGGCCAGGATCCGCCAGGTGTTTGCCGATCGGGTCATCATCGCCCGGGACGGCCGTGACGAGACCCTGATGCTGGACGGGGAGGAGTATGGCAAGCCCCTGCCCAAACCGGCCCGCCAGGAGGGGCTCTCCTCCGTGCGCAGCGAACTGCTGGGCAACCCGGGCAAGATCACCGATTACCTCAATATTTCTCCGGTCCGGGTGGACGGTCGCATGACCGGCTATCGCCTCAACCCGGGTCGCAATCCGGAACTGTTCAATCAACTCGGACTGGTCGCCAACGATCTGGCGGTCAGCATCAACGGCCTGGATCTGCGTGACAACGCCCAGGCCATGCAGGCGATGCAGCAGGTGGCGGGCGCCACGGAAATGACCGTCACCGTCGAGCGGCAAGGACAGCTCTATGACGTCTATGTCGGCTTGTCAGAATAATGAATTGGAGTAGCACCAAGAATGACAAATAAAGGGAAGGGCTGGCGTCTGGCCACCATGGCGGCAGCCTTGATGATGGCCGGTTCTGCCTGGGCCACCGAGTATTCCGCCAGTTTCAAGAACGCCGACATCGAGGAGTTCATCAACACGGTCGGCAAGAACCTGAACAAAACCATCATCATAGAGCCATCGGTACGCGGCAAGATCAACGTGCGCAGCTATGACCTGCTCAACGAGGATCAGTACTACCAGTTCTTCCTGAGCGTGCTCGACGTTTACGGCTTTGCCGTGGTGCCCATGAACAACGGCGTGCTCAAGGTGGTGCGCTCCAAGGATGCCAAGACCTCGGCCATCCCCGTGGTGGATGACACCAACCCCGGCGTGGGTGACGAGATGGTGACCCGGGTCGTGCCGGTGCGCAATGTCTCGGTCCGTGAACTGGCCCCCCTGCTGCGTCAGCTCAACGACAACGCCGGCGGCGGCAACGTGGTCCACTACGAGCCCTCCAACGTGCTGCTCATCACCGGCCGCGCCGCCGTGGTCAACCGCCTGGTGGAGGTGGTTCGCCGGGTGGACAAGGCGGGGGATCAGGACATGGACGTCATCAAGCTCAAGTTCGCCTCCGCCGGCGAGATGGTGCGGCTGGTGACCAACCTCAACAAGGATGGCAGCAATCAGGGGGCCAACGCCTCGCTGCTGCTTTCCCCCAAGGTGGTGGCCGACGAGCGCACCAACTCCGTGGTCATCAGCGGCGAGCCCAAGGCCCGTGCCCGCATCATCCAGATGGTGCGCCAGCTCGACCGGGATCTGCAGAGCCAGGGCAACACCCGGGTCTTCTACCTGAAATATGGCAAGGCCAAGGATCTGGTGGACGTCCTCAAGGGGGTCAGCTCCAGCATCGCCGCCGACAAGAAGGGCGGGGCGGCTGCCACGGCCACGGGCGGCGCCAGCATCGGCGGCGGCCAGCTCGCCATCTCCGCCGACGAGACCACCAATGCCCTGGTGATCACCGCCCAGCCGGACGTGATGGCCGAGCTGGAGCAGGTCATCGCCAAGCTCGACATTCGCCGTGCCCAGGTGCTGGTGGAGGCCATCATCGTCGAGATATCGGATGGTGACGGCATGAACCTCGGGGTGCAGTGGGCCAACACCAATGGCGGCGGCACCCAGTTCACCGACACCGGTCTGCCCATCGGCTCCCTGGCCATCGCCGCCAAGGATTACAAAGACAACGGCAACACCGACGGCCTGTCATCCCTGGCGGGCAGCTTCAGCGGCATGGCGGCAGGCTTCTATCACGGAGACTGGGCGGCGCTGGTGACGGCGCTCTCCACCAACAGCAAGAACGACATCCTCTCCACCCCGAGCATCGTCACCATGGACAACAAGGAAGCCTCCTTCAACGTCGGTCAGGAAGTGCCGGTGCAGAGCGGCTCCCAGAGCTCCACCACCAGCGATCAGGTGTTCAACACCATAGAGCGCAAGACGGTGGGGACCAAGCTGGTGGTGACGCCCCAGATCAACGAAGGAGATTCCGTGCTGCTCAACATTGAGCAGGAGGTCTCCAGCGTGGCACAGAAGCAGGCGACCGGGACCGCCAACCTGGGCCCCACCTTCGATACCCGCACCGTGAAGAACGCCGTGCTGGTCAAGAGCGGCGAGACAGTGGTGCTGGGTGGCCTGATGGACGAACAGACCCAGGAGCAGATCTCCAAGGTGCCCCTGCTCGGGGACATTCCGGTGCTGGGTTACCTGTTCCGTTCCTCCAAGACCTCCACCGCCAAGCGCAACCTGATGGTCTTCATCCGCCCGACCATATTGCGTGACGCCAATGTCTACTCCGGGGTCTCCAGCAACAAGTACACCCTGTTCAGGGCCGAGCAGCTGAGCCGGGCTGCGGAAGAGGGCTATGCCACCTCGCCGGCTCGCCAGGTGCTGCCCGCCTATGGCCAGGACGTGATGATGTCCCCCGAGGTGCAGCAGCAGATCCAGAGAATGCAGGCCCAGCAGCAGGCGACCGCCACCGGCGTGCGCGCCCAGGTGCAGGAGCAGCCCTTCGTGCAGAGCAAGCCCTGATGGCCGCCTACCAGCTCGATGGCAGCGAGCTGCCGGCTCCCCTGCCGGAACTGCCGTTCGCGTTTGCCCGCAACTTCGGGGCCATCCTGACCGAGCGCCAGGGTGCCCCGGTGCTGCTCTGTCGTCAGGGGATCTCCCCCCAGACCCTGCTGGAGGTGCGACGGGTGGCGGGCTGTGCCTTCGCGGTGGAGCAGCTTGGCAACGACGAGTTCGAGACGCTCCTGATGGCCCACTATCAGCGTGACTCCTCCGAGGCGCGTCAGCTGATGGAGGATCTCGGCAACGAGATGGACTTCTTTGCCCTGGCCGAAGAGCTGCCCCAGAGCGAGGATCTGCTGGATGCCGACGACGACGCCCCCATCATTCGCCTCATCAATGCCATGTTGAGCGAGGCGATAAAAGAAGAGGCGTCCGACATCCACATCGAGACCTTCGAGCGGGCCCTGGTGATCCGTTTTCGCATCGATGGGGTGCTGCGGGAGATCCTGCGCCCCCATCGCAAACTCGCCTCCCTGCTGGTGTCGCGCATCAAGGTGATGTCGCGCATGGACATCGCCGAGAAGCGGGTGCCCCAGGATGGCCGCATCTCACTGCGCATCGGCGGCCGGGCGGTGGACGTGCGGGTCTCCACCATGCCCTCCAGCTACGGTGAACGGGTGGTATTGCGACTGCTCGACAAGAACAACGTGCGCCTCGAGCTCAAGCAGCTCGGCATGACGCTGGCCAACCGCAACATCATCAGCGAACTCATTCGCAAGCCTCACGGCATCATCCTGGTGACGGGCCCGACCGGTTCGGGCAAGTCCACCACCCTCTATGCGGCCCTCTCGGAGATCAACTCCCGGGATCGCAACATCCTGACCGTCGAAGACCCCATCGAATATGACCTCGAAGGGGTGGGCCAGACCCAGGTCAACAGCAAGGTGGACATGACCTTCGCCCGGGGCCTGCGCGCCATTCTGCGCCAAGACCCGGACGTGGTGATGGTGGGGGAAATCCGTGACCTCGAGACCGCCCAGATCGCGGTGCAGGCATCCCTCACCGGTCACCTGGTGATGTCGACCCTGCACACCAACACCGCCATCGGCGCCATCACCCGGATGCGGGACATGGGGATCGAGCCCTTCCTGCTCTCCTCGTCGCTCCTGGCGGTACTGGCCCAGCGGCTGGTGCGCACCCTCTGCCCGGATTGCCGCGCACCGCACCCTGTCACCGAGCAGGAGCGTGTTGCCATGGGCATCGAGCTTGCGCCGGATCAGCAGATCTGGCGTCCGGTGGGCTGCGAGCAGTGCAACCACACCGGCTATCGCGGCCGGACCGGCATCCACGAGCTGGTGGTGGTGGACGAGGCGGTGCGCGAGGCGATCCACAGCGCCAGCGGCGAGCTCGCCATCGAGCGGCTGATCCGGGGTCACACCCCCAGCATCCGCCGCGACGGCATCGACAAGGTGCTCAAGGGGCAGACCAGCCTCGAAGAGGTGCTGCGCGTGACCCGGGAAGACTGAGATGGCAGCATTCGAATACAAGGCCCTCGACAGCAAGGGACGCAACAAGAGCGGCGTGCTGGAGGGGGATTCCGCCCGCCAGGTGCGCCAGCTGCTGCGCGAGCAGGGGCTGACCCCGCTCGAGGTGAACGAGACCACCGAGAAGGCCAAGCGCGAGGCGAACCGCTTCGTGTTGTTCCGCCGTGGTGCCAGCACCGCCGAGCTGGCGATGATCACCCGCCAGCTGGCCACCCTGGTGGGGGCCGGTCTCACCATCGAAGAGGCCCTCAAGGCGGTCGCCGAGCAGTGCGAGAAGGCCCACCTGCGCAGCCTGGTGGCGACGGTGCGCAGCAAGGTGGTGGAGGGGTATTCCCTGGCCGATTCGCTGGGGGCCTTCCCCCATGTGTTCGACCAGCTGTTCCGCTCCATGGTGGCTGCCGGCGAGAAGTCTGGTCACCTGGAGAAGGTGCTCAACCGTCTCGCCGATTACACCGAGCAGCGCCAGCACATGCGCACCAAGCTGCTGCAGGCGATGATCTATCCCATCGTCCTCACCCTGGTGGCGGTGGGGGTCATCTCCATACTGCTCACCGCCGTGGTGCCCAAGGTGGTGGCCCAGTTCGAACACATGGGCCAGCAACTGCCGGGCACCACCCGTTTCCTCATCGGCACCAGCGAGCTGTTGCAGCACTATGGCCTCTGGTTCCTGCTGCTCCTTGGTATTGGCGGCCTGATCTGGCGCTGGTGGCTGACCGACGACAAGCGTCGTCGTCGCTGGCACCAGGTGATACTGCGCCTGCCGGTGATCGGTCGGGTCAGCCGCGGTCTCAACACCGCCCGCTTTGCCCGCACCCTGAGCATCCTCAACGCCAGCGCGGTGCCGCTGCTGGAGGGGATGAAGATCTCGGGGGAGGTGCTCTCCAACGACTTCGCCCGGATGCGCATCGGCGAGGCCACCGAGCGGGTGCGGGAGGGGACCAGCCTGCGCAAGTCGCTGGATGAAACCAGAATTTTTCCGCCCATGATGCTGCACATGATCGCCTCGGGCGAGCAGAGCGGCGAGCTCGACAGCATGCTGGAGCGGGCGGCGGACAACCAGGACAGGGAGTTCGAAACCCAGGTGAACATCGCCCTCGGGGTGTTCGAGCCCATGCTGGTGGTCTCCATGGCCGGGGTGGTGCTGTTTATCGTGATGTCGATCCTGCAGCCGATCCTCGAGCTCAACAACATGGTGAATTTGTGAGGTTCGGACGTTCGAATACGCTTCGCTATTCGAACCTACCAATCCAATCAACTCCGCAGGTTCGATTAGCCGACAGGCGTCATCGAACGATCGTGGTTTAACAGTTAATCGTTGATGGCTCATGCCATCTCATTTCGTTAGGGAGTCAGTCATGCAAAAGCGTCGTCAATCGGGTTTTACCCTGCTGGAAGTGATGGTGGTCATCGTGATCCTGGGGATCCTGGCCAGCCTGGTGGTGCCCAACCTGATGGGCAACAAGGAGAAGGCGGATCAGCAAAAAGCGGTCTCCGACATAGTGGCGCTGGAAAACGCCCTCGACATGTACAAGCTGGACAACAACCGCTACCCCACCACCGAGCAGGGGCTGGATGCCCTGGTCAACAAGCCGACCGCATCCCCTGAGCCGCGCAGCTACCGTGAAGGGGGCTACATCAAGCGCCTGCCGCAGGATCCCTGGGGCAACCAGTACCAGCTGCTGAGCCCGGGCCAGTTCGGCAAGATCGACATCTTCTCCATGGGGATGGACGGCGAAGCCGGGACCGATGACGACATCGGCAACTGGAACCTGAAGGACTTCCAATAAGTGATTCCGCCGCGTCGTGCTCACTGCGCCCCCCCGGGGCTGCCTGAATGAAGGTAGCCTCTTCTGCCCGTCACCAGGCCGGTTTTACCCTGCTGGAGGTGTTGCTGGTCGCCATGTTGATGGGACTGGTGGCGACCGCCGTCACCCTCAGCATGGGGGGCGCCAGGGGGGATCGGGAGCTCGACAAGCAGGCGCGCCGCTTCATGGCGACCCTGCAGCAGGCCCAGGAGTATTCGGTCATGGATGGCAGGCTGCTGGGGCTGCGGGTCGAGGAGAACGGCTGGCAGTTTATGTCCCGGGATCCCAAGGATCGCAAGTGGCGCGCCCTGACCGGTGACAAGTTGCTGGGGCCGGTGACGTTGCCGGAGGGGATGACCCTGGCGGTGGAGCTGGAAGGTTTCAACTGGCGTACTGCGTCGGACGAACGCCAGGAGCAGGGTCGGGACGAGCGCGAGCGGACACCCCAGATCCTGGTCTTTCCGGGGGGAGAGCTCTCTCCCTTCGTGCTGACCCTGAGCCAGCAGGACGAGGATCTGCATTACCTGCGCACCGTCAGGGGGGACGAGTTCGGTCGTCTCTCCCTGTTGCAGGATGAAGAGGAAGAAGAGTGAGGAGCGCCAGGCCCGCAGGGGGCGTTCTAGCGCGTCGCACCGCTCTGTCGGGCGGACCCGCCCGGGTGCGCGGCATGACGCTGCTGGAGGTCATGGTGGCCCTGGCGGTGTTTGCCATCGCCGGGCTGGCGGTGATGAAGACCGCGAGCGAACACCTGGCCGGCCTCAATTATCTGGAGCAGAAGACCCTGGCGACCTGGGTGGTGGAGAATCAGCTGGTGCAGCAGAAGCTCGAAGGCAAGTGGCCGGGAGATAGCTGGGTGGAAGGGGACGAGGAGATGGCCGGGCAGACCTGGTACTGGCGCTATCGCGGCGTCGCCACGGCGGACAGCAACTTCAGGGCGCTGGACATGGAAGTGCGCACTGCGCCCAAGGCCGACAGCCCGGTGGCCATGATCCGGACCTATCTCAGCCGATGAACATTCATCAACGTGCGTCCATGATCCGGAGCCGGTGTCAGCCGATGATCCAGAGCAACCCCCGCCCATCGCGCCACCGCGGCTTTACCCTGCTTGAGATGCTGGTGGCCATTGCCATCTTCGCCACCCTGAGCCTGGGGGCCTATCAGGTGCTGCAAGGGGTGCTGACCAGCGACGAGGTTGCCAAGCGCAAGGAGGCCCGCCTTTCGGAACTGCAGCTCGCCTTCAGCCTGCTGGAGCGGGACGTCACCCAGATGGTGCCGCGCAGCGGTCGCATCGACGGCGAGAACAACAAGGTGCTGCTGGCGGCGTCCCGCTTCGGCCAGCAGAGCGACGACTGGGGCATGGCCTTCATTCGCGGCGGCTGGCTCAATCCGGACGGCATACTGCCGCGCTCCGGCCTGCAACGGGTGGGTTGGCGTCTCAAGGGGCAGACCCTGGAGCGGTTGAGCTACCTCTATCCGGATCCGGCCATTGGCACCGAGCCGCGCATTCAGCCCGTGCTGACCGGCGTGACGGCGCTGCGCCTCTATTTCTACGACAAGGGACAGTGGAAGGAGGAGTGGACCCAGCGCGACCTGCTGCCCTACGGGCTGGCGGTGGAGCTGGAGCTTGAAGACTACGGCACCATCCGTCGCCAGTTCCTGATCGGAGCCGGTGGCCAGAGGGCAGAGAATGGTAACTGATCGTCGTTTTCCCCTGTCTATCACGGAGGATGACGGCACTATTCGACGTCGCCAGTTCTTGATCGGTGCTGGTGGCCAGAGGGCAGAGAATGGTAACTGATCGTCGTTTTCCCCTGTCCGTCACGGAGGATGACGGCACTATTCGACGTCGCCAGTTCCTGATCGGTGCTGGTGGCCAGCGAGCGGACAATGGCAATTAAGCGCGGCCGGGGCCGATCCCGCACTACACTGGGCCGCCAGGGGGGCATGGCCCTGCTGGTGGTGCTGCTCATCCTCGCGGTGATGGTGATCGTCGCCAGCAACATGAGCGGTCGCTTGCAACTGGAGCTGCGTCGCACCGCCAACCTCACCCTGGGCAAGCAGGCCTGGTGGTATGCCATGTCGGCGGAGGCCCTGGTGATCAAGGTGCTGAACCAGGACTTCAAGGACGATCCGGATCGGGTGAGTCTGGGACAGAACTGGGCGCGGGAGGACGGGGTCTTCCCGGTGGAGGATGGCACTCTCTCGGGCCGGGTGCGGGATCTGCAATCCTGCTTCAACCTCAACAGCCTGAGCGTGCCCCTCAAGGAGGGGGAGAACGGCGACGATCTCGAGGCCCAGCCTTACCAGTTCAAGGTGTTCCGGGCCCTGCTCGCCCAGCTCGAGGTGGATGATTACGAAGCGGTACAGCTGACGGACGCCATCCGCGACTGGACCGACAAGGATACCCAGCTGGTCTCGAGCAACGGGGCCGAGGATGCCTACTACGAGGGACTCAATCCCCCCTACCTGGTGGCTAACCAGCGGATGCTGGGCACCGACGAATTGCGGGCGGTGCGCGGGGTGAACGCCAGCCTGTACGCCCGGTTGGCCCCCTATGTGTGCTCCCTGCCCAATGACAAGCTGGTGGTGAACATCAACACCATCCGGCCGGAGCAGGCGGCCCTGCTGGTGGGGCTCTACCAGGGGAAGATCGGGCTGGACGATGCCAAGCGGGTGCTGACCAGCCGCCCCAAGAAGGGGTGGAAGAACAAGCAGGAGATGACGGAGCAGTTGCAGGTTCAGCCGGGTGCCATCACCGGGCTGGATGGCGCCCTGGACATCAAGAGCAGCTTCTTCGAGGCCCGCCTGCTGGCGGAGGTGGGGGAGACCCGCGCCAGGCTTGAGACCGTCTTCCAGCGTGGCAAGGACAACAAGCTGGTGATGCTGCGTCGCCTGAGCGGCGGCGCCGAATAACAAGGGGGCGTGGGGCGGTTCAGCTGCCCTGCGCATCCCCCGATTGGACTGCAACCCATGGCTGTGCGCCCGCCCCCCTGAGGGAGGAGCGGGCATGGCAGGAGAGACATTAGTGAGCGAGAGTCTGGTCATCCGTCTGGGGACCAATGCGCAGCAGCCAGTGCACTGGCTGGTCTGGTCGGCGCAGGAGCAGGAGATCATCGCCTCCGGCATCCTGGCATCGGCGCACGCCCTCGGCGAGCTGCAGGAGCGTGCCGGTGGTCGCCCCGTGGTGACCCTGGTGCCCGGCAGCGATCTTATCTTCCGGCGGGTCAATCTGCCGGGCAAATACAGCCGCCAGAGTGCGGCGGCCCTGCCCTATCTGCTGGAGGAGCAGATCGCCTCAGACGTGGACGATCTGCACCTGGTGGTGCTCGGCCATCAGGGCCGCGAGGTGGATCTGATGGCGGTGGACAAGGGGAAGATGCACTCCTGGCTCGGCTGGCTGGAGCAGGCAGGGCTCAAGACCCTGCACCTGCTGCCCGACGTGCTGGCGCTGCCGCTCGCCGCCGATGGCTGGTCAGCCCTGCAACTGGGGGAGGAGTGGCTGGTCCGCCAGGGCCCCCGTCAGGGCATAGTGGCGGAGGAATCCCTGCTGGCCATGCTGCTGGCAGCGCAGACCGAACCCGTCACCCTTCACTGCCATACTCCCATCCCCGCCATGGCGGCGGGCAACTGGCAGGGGGCTGACCCGGAACTGCCCATGCTGTTGCTGGCGAAAGGGGCGCTGACCTGCCAGGCCAACCTGTTGCAGGGGCCCTATCGTCCACAGACCGAATACGCCCGCTACTGGTTGCAGTGGCGCAAGGTGGCGGTGCTGGCAGGCGTATTGTTGCTGGTGGCCCTGGTGCAGCGCGGTGTGCATCTGCACCAGCTGGCGGAACAGGACAAGGCCCTCAAGGCTGAGATCCGGCAGGTCTACACCCGGATCTTCCCGGGGGAGACGCGCATCGTCAACGTGCGCAGCCAGATGACCCAGCACCTCCAGCAGTTGGGGCAGGCTCCCCAGGATGGCGTCCTGTTGCTCCTGACCGAGCTGGCCCCGGTGTTTGCCGAGGTGCCCGGCCTCAAGCCCGAGGTGCTGCGCTTCGATGCAGCCCGGGGCGAGCTGAGGTTGCAGGTGACGGCCC
Organism: Aeromonas sp. PS2Canimalfood6; assembly: GCF_048276795.1. NCBI lineage: Bacteria > Pseudomonadati > Pseudomonadota > Gammaproteobacteria > Aeromonadales > Aeromonadaceae > Aeromonas > Aeromonas sp. PS2Canimalfood6. The sequence goes on along the minus strand of NZ_JBLUXC010000008.1, from coordinate 55,216 downwards.
CCGGCTTCACCGAGATCGAACGTTTCCGCGAGCTGGCGGGCAAGCGCTTCGAGGTGCAGCAGGGTGAGGTGCGAAGCACCGAAGGCAAGGTCGAAGGGGCGCTGGTGCTCAAGGGGAGGTCGTCATGATGGACAAACTGCAGAGCTGGTGGCGCGGCATCAGTGCCCGCGAGCAGCGGCTGGTGGCGGTGGGGGGCAGCGTGCTGCTCATCGGACTCTTCTACTGGGCGATCTGGCAGCCGGTGGCAAATCGCATTGCCGAGCGCGAGCGGCAGGTGGTGAACCAGCAGCAGACCCTGGCCTGGCTCAAGGAGAAGGGACAGGAGGTGCTGGCGATGCAGGGGGGACAGGGGCGCCAGATCGATACCGGCGGTACCCTGGACGGTGTGGTGAACCGCACCGCCTTCAACCAGAAGATCAAGATTGCCCGCTTGCAGCCCCAGGGTCAGGAGCTGCAGGTATGGATAGACACAGTGCCGTTCGATGATCTGCTGATCTGGCTTGCGACCCTCTCGGATCAATACGGCGTCCAGGTGCAGATCATCGAGCTGGCCCGCGAGGGGCTGGCCCCCGGGCTGGTCAAGGTCAGACGTTTGCAGTTGAGTCGTTCCCAATGAAGCGAAAAATAGTGATCGCCAGTCTCTTCCTGCTGGCCTATCTCGGTTTCCTGCTGGCCCAGTTGCCTGCATCCCTGGTGGTGCGCCATCTGCCGCTGCCCCCCAATCTGGTGCGGCTGGAGGGGGTGAGCGGCACCCTCTGGAGCGGTCAGGCCGCCCGGGTGCAATATGCCAGCGAGTCCCTCACCCAGTTGCGCTGGGATCTCGATGGCTGGTCCCTGCTGCGGCTGGCGCCCGAGGTGTCGGTGCGCTTTGGCGAGCGCAGCGGACTCAACGGGCAGGGGATCCTGGGTTGGAACGGTGCCGCTTTCGGGCGCGACATCACCCTGAATGCGCCGGCCCTCTGGGTGCTGGAGCGGGTGCCGATGAGACCCCCTTTCCCGTTGACGGCGGCGGGTCAGTTGCAGCTCAAGATCGACCAGTTTGCCCAGGGCAATCCCTGGTGTGACAACCTTTACGGGGATCTTCACTGGTATGACGCACAGGCGGACACCCCGGCGGGCAAGCTGGCCCTGGGGGATCCCGAGATCACGCTCACCTGTCTCGACTCCCGGCTGGTGGCCGAGATCAAGCAGGGCTCGAAGGCGGTGCAGGTGCTGGGCAAGCTGGAGTTGCAGGCCAATCGCCAGTACCTGTTCCAGGGCACCCTGAAACCGGGTCCCGAGCTGCCGGACCAGATGAAACAGGGGCTCCCCTTCCTCGGCCAGCCCGATGGGCAGGGGCGCTTCCCGCTGCGTTATCAGGGCCGCATCTGACGGCGTTGCCCATGGTTTGAACCACCCCGCCCCGGCGGGGTGGTGTCGTTATGGGGGCGCGCCGGCTGGCGCCGTGATGAGGTGATTGAGGAAGAAGCTGAACAACTCGGCCCGGGAGTGCAGGTTCAACTTGGCGTAGAGGTGCTTGCGGTGATTCTTCACCGTGCCGCTGCCGATGCCGAGCGCACCGGCAATGGCCTCGGTATCCAGCCCCTGCAACAGCAAACCCGCCACCTGGCGCTCCCGCCGGGTTAGCTGGTCTCCCCCCACACTGGCGATAGCCTGCTCCACCGCCCCCTTGAGGTCAGTGCCATCTGACCTGACCGGGCTGCGGGCCAGGCGGGGTGTCTCTTCCCGCCAGTGCTGGCGACACAGCGAATGCACCAGCGGGAACAGTGCCTCCAGCCTGGCCAGCTCGTCACGGCTGAGGGAGCTGCGCTTGTCGAGGCGGCCCAGAAACAGCATCAGGGTGAGGCCGCCGCGCACCGGCAGGATCAGCCCCACCTCTTCCTGCCAGCCGGTGGCCTGATAGAAGTGGTGGCGATACTCGGGGTCGAGCCGCCCCCGCGACACCTGCGCCAGGGTCCAGACCCCGGCACCCAGCCCCTGCTCCAGCGCCTGCATGAAGGGATCCTGGCTAAAGTGGCGGGTGAGGTAGTGGTCGAACAATAGGGCCCGCTGATGATGCAGGTTGTCGTAGAGGTAGACGGGGCGCAGCCCCACCCCGAGCAGCAGGGCACAGTCGAATGCCACCTGTTGCTGGATGAGGCGCACCAGGGCTGCCGGGAAGCCGCTGCCGTGCAGGGCATCGACGGCGGCGGTCAGGCTCAGGGTATCCGTGGCAGGAGACGGGGGCATGGCGATGGGCTCCGGGTCAGGGAATGGCTTCCCCACGATGGCAGGATGCTAGCACGGGAGTGGCAAAACTGTCCCCTGGGGGACATATCTGCCAGCACCGCAAACGGCGAGGATGGCCCTCTTTCTCTTGCTGTTGGAGCCCCCCATGACAAATCCTCACCTGCTCGATGAGCTGACCCAGCGCGGCCTGGTGGCCCAGAATTCCGACCCGGTGGCGCTGGCCGACCATCTTGCCACCCCGCGCACCGTCTATTGCGGTTTCGATCCCACTGCCGGCAGCCTGCATATCGGCCACCTGGTGCCACTGCTGATGCTGCGCCGCTTCCAGCTGGCGGGCCACACCCCGGTGGCCCTGGTGGGCGGGGCCACCGGCCTTATCGGCGATCCCAGCTTCAAGGCAAGCGAGCGCACCCTCAACAGCGCCGAGACGGTGCAGGGCTGGGTCGCCAGCCTGTCGGCCCAGATAAGCGCCCTGCTGCCGGCGAGCGACGGGCTGGCGGCGCCGCTGCTGGTCAACAACGCCGACTGGATGGGGCAGATGTCCGCCCTCGATTTTCTGCGGGACATCGGCAAGCACTTCTCGGTCAACGCCATGCTGGCCCGCGAATCGGTGCGCCAGCGCCTGGCCCGTCCGGATCAGGGCATCTCGTTCACCGAGTTCTCCTACACCCTGCTGCAATCCCAGGACTTCGCCGTGCTCAACCAACGCCTCGGCTGCACCCTGCAGATCGGCGGCAACGACCAGTGGGGCAACATCACCAGCGGCATGGACCTCACTAGGCGGCTGCATCAGACACAGGTCTATGGCATGACGCTGCCGCTCATCACCAAGGCCGATGGCACCAAGTTCGGCAAGACCGAGGGGGGCGCTATCTGGCTCGACCCGGCGCTCACCTCCCCTTACGCCTTCTACCAGTTCTGGCTCGGTACCGCAGACGAGGATGTCTACCGCTTCCTGCGCTACTACAGCTTTATGCCGCTGGCCGAGATTGAGACGCTGGAGGCGGAGGATGCGAAGCGGCAGGGGCGCAAGCTGGCCCAGCAGGTGCTGGCGGACGAGCTGACCGAACTGGTACACGGCAAGGGGGCGCTGGCGGCGGCGCAGCGCATCAGCGAATCGTTGTTCAGTGGCGAGGTAGCCCGCCTTGGGGAGAGCGATCTGGCCCAGCTGGCGCAAGATGGCATGCCAAGCAGCTGCATCGAGGGGGAAACGGATCTGGTGACCCTGCTGGTGGAGTGCGGCCTGGCCAACTCGAAGCGGATCGCCCGCGAGCTGCTGGCGGCGGGAGCCGTCAGCGTCAACGGTGCGATCCGCCGGGATGAGCCGCTCACCGCCGACGATCGGCTGTTCGGCCGCTACCTGCTGCTGCGCCGGGGCAAGAAGCAGTACCACCTGGTGATCTGCTCATGAAGGGGTGAGCGCCTCGATGACGTAGTCGAGGAAGTGGCCGACCAGGGCCGACTCGGCCCGGCGCTGGGTATAGAGGGCGTAGAAATGGGCCCCCTTGGGGCGATAGTCCGGCAGCACTTCGCGCACCACCCCCTCGGCCAGCTCGGCCGCCACCAGGTAGCGCGGTAGGCGGGCTATCCCCAGTCCCTGGCGCATCCCCTGGTGAATCGCCTTCTTGCTGCTGAAGGCCAGTTCGCCCGCTACCTCGAGAGGGATCTCGCGCCCCTGGGCAAGCAGGGGCCAGCACTCGTGGCGGCCGTACTCCTGGCTGCGGGTGATGAGACTGTGCTGGTGCAGATCCTGCGGTGTGGTGAGGGGCGGGTGGCGGTCCAGGTAGTCGGCGCTGGCGCAGAGCACCAGATCGTCCACCGCGATGGGGCGCGCCAGGTAGGGCTGGGTGCCGAGCTCAGTGCTGCGAAACGCCACGTGCAGATTGTCGCGCAGCAGGTCGGCCGGGGTATTGCTGAAGTCGGCGATGATCCGAACCTCCGGGTGGTCGGCGCGAAAGCGCAGCAGCACCGGAGTCAGCACCACTTCTCCCCAGAGATCCGGCGCCGTGATGCGCAGCTCCCCGCACAGTGCCGAGCGGCGGCGCTGCAGGCCGTCCAGCAACTGCTCGTGCAGGGCGATCATCTGGTCAGCCTGGCGGTAGGCGAGCTCTCCTGCGTCGGTCAGTTGCACCCGGCGGGTGGTGCGGCTCAGGAGCACGCTGCCGAGGCTCTGCTCCAGGTGGCGCAGATCCTTTGACGCCTTGCTCGGGGTGATGCCGAGCTGGGCCGCCGCCGCGGCGAAGGATCCACAGCGGACGATGGCGACCAGCAGGCGCATCAGGTAGAGGGTGTCGAGCTTGTGGTGACTCATGAGGGGTGGCCTATTGTGTCTTGCTGGGAATGAATGTCTTGCTTGTGTGCCTGATTATATCCTCCTGGCCCGGGTTTATAGTGGCCGCCATGCCATTGCGATCCCGGGAGAGGACGATGAACAAGACATTGGGCGACAGCTTCCACTTCGAGCGAGCCGGATTGCGGCTCAAGAACCGGGCCGTGCTGGCCCCTTTGACCCACAACATGAGCGGCGCAGGCGGTGATCCCGGCCAGGCCGAGCTCGACTGGCTGGCGCGCTGCGCCCATGGCGGCTTCGGCCTGCTCATCGCCGCCGCCACCCAGGTGCAGCCCGGCGGGCGCTGCTGGGCGGGGCAGCCTGCCCTGATGACGGACGCTCAGCAGCAGGCCTTCACGGCCCTGGCCGACAGTGCGCGGCAGGCCGGGGCGCTGGCGGTGGTGCAACTGCATCACGGCGGGATGCGGGCTCTGCCCGAGCTGAACGACGGGGCGCCAGTCGGCCCGTGCGCGCTGGCGCCGGGCGGGCGTTACCCCCTCGGGGTCAAGGGGCTGAGCGAGGAGGAGATTCTGACGCTCATTGACGCCTTTGTGATCGCTGCCGAGCGGGCCCATGGCGCCGGCCTGCACGGGGTCGAGCTGCACGCAGCCCACCACTTCCTGCTCTGCAACTTCCTCAACCCCCTGCACAACCGGCGCACCGACCGCTGGGGGGGCAGCCTCGCGAACCGGGCGCGGATCCTGGTGGAGATAGTGCGCGGCATTCGCGCCCGTCTACCCCGGGGTTTCCTGGTCGGGGTGCGTCTCTCCCCCGAGAGCTATGCCCATATCCAGGGCATCGAACTGGCCCATCAGCTGGCGGTGGCGCGCCTGCTGGCGGACGAGGGGATCGACTACCTGCACTTCTCCATGGGGGACAGCTTCAAGGCGGTGGCGGGGGATCCCGACGGCGGCGCCCTGCTGGAGGCGGTAAGGGTCGGGTTGGCCGGGCGGGTGCCGCTCATGGTGGCGGGCAAGATTAGCGACGCAGATTCGGCGGAGCGGGCTCTGGCCGGTGGCGCCGATCTGGTGGCGGCGGGCACGGCGGCCCTTGGCAATCCGGACTGGATGGAACGGGTGAGCCGCGGCCTGCCTCTGCATGCAGCCCCTTTCACGGCGGCGCACCTCACGGAGGTCGGCTTCACCCCAAGCGCCCTCGACTACCTGGCCGGCATGGGGGTGCTGGCCCCGCGCGATGCGGCCTGAGGGCTTTCATGAACGGTATGCGCTCGGCAGGCTGTTGAGCTGATGTGACAAGGCCCTCGTGAAGAGGGCCTTGTGCGTGTCAGGCGCCGAGAGGGAGCAGGTCGGCGTAGTCGTCGAGCGCCGGGAAGTGCTGGAAGGTGAGCGGCGGCATCTGGCTGTCGGGGTGAAGGATGCCGAGCTGGTGGGCAATGCCGAACTCGGCCGAGGCGGCCAGGATCCGCTCGCTGTCATCCACGAAGAGGGTGCGGGCCGGGTCGAAGGCCAGCCGCTCGGCCAGTGCCTGCCAGCAGTGCTGGCTCTCCTTCGACCACCCGAGCTCATGGGTGCTCACCATCAGATCGAGGTGCTGGGCGAGGCCGAGGCGTGCATCCTTCACCGACAGGCTGGCGGGATGGGCATTGGTGAAGAGCACCACCTGCTTGCCGGCGGCCTTGAGTGCGGCAAGGAAGGGAATGACGTTGGGGCGCCACTGAATCTTCTCCAGGATCTCCTGTTTGAGGGCGCGGATGTCGAGCCCGAGCGTCCGGGTCCAGTAATCCACGCAGTACCAGTCGAGGGTGCCGTTGACCGCATGATAGTGGGTGTCTATCTGCGCCTTCGCCTCGGCCAGCGGCAGGCCGAGTCGCTCGGCGTAGCGCGCCGGCACCAGGGTTTGCCACAGATGGCTGTCAAAATGGAGATCGATCAGGGTGCCATCCATGTCGAGCAACACGGTATCAATCTGGTGCCAGGGCAGGGGAGTCGACATGGGGCCTCGCGATGTCTGTGGTGATGGGAAAAACGGGGCGCATTATAACGGATTTTTCAGGCATCTTTCCCCTCTTTGCCCCGTGGTGTTCGGCAGGGGAGTCGTTTACTCTTGAAACACGATTTTTTAACGAGCAGTCAGCCCCCGATGAGCGATCCCCACAAGCGCAATCCCGTCCACCTCAGTGTCGAGACCATGGCCCATGACAAGAGCAAGCCGGAGATCCTCAAGGCCGAGATCGTGGCCGAGAGCCGGCTGTTCAAGGTGGAGTCCCTTCACCTGAAATTCTCCAACGGCGAGGAGCGGGTCTACGAGCGGATGCGCGGCGGCAATCGGGGTGCCGTCATGGTGGTGCCCCTGTTCGATGCCCACACCCTGCTGCTGGTGCGCGAGTACGCGGCGGGCACCCACTCCTACGAGCTGGGTTTCCCCAAGGGATTGATAGACCCCGGTGAAAATGCCTTCGAGGCGGGCAACCGGGAGCTGATGGAGGAGGCGGGCTTCGGGACGAGCAGCCTGACCCTGCTCAAGCAGGTGTCGCTGGCGCCGGGGTATTTCTCCAGCCGGATGGACATCTTGCTGGCGCGGGATCTCTACCCCGAGCAGCGGGTCGGTGACGAGCCCGAGCCTCTCGAGGTGATCCCCTGGCCCCTCAACCGGATCGACGAGTTGCTGGCACGACCGGACTTCACCGAGTCGCGCAGCATCAGTGCCCTGCTGCTGGCCAGCAAATGGCTGGCGGAGCAGGGAAATTAGCCCGCAGAGGGTCTGTTTGGCAATCAGAGGCAGAGGTAAGCACCATGCAGGAGTTGTTGGCCTGGATACCCGAGGTCAAGGAGATCGCCCGTGAGGCGGGCAGGATCCTTCACGAGATCTATCGCGGCGGTCAGTTCGAACGCCAGTTGAAGGAGGATGCGACCCCGGTCACCAGTGCCGATCTTGCTGCCGATGCCTACCTCAAACAGGCGCTGGCAGCGCTCACTCCCCATGTCCCCGTGCTGACCGAAGAGGCGGCCGACATCCCCTTCAGCCAGCGTGCGAACTGGCGCCAGTACTGGCTGGTGGACCCGCTGGACGGCACTGGCGAGTTCATCGCAGGCAGCGGCGACTTCGCCACCCTGATCGCCCTGGTGCGGGACAATGTCCCGGTGCTCGGGGTCATCTATGCCCCCGAATCCGATCTGCTCTACTGGGCGGTGCGTGGTCACGGCGCCTTCAAGGAGGCGAACGGCGAGAGCCGTCCCATCAGCGCCATCCATCATGAACACGATCAGCCTGACTCCCTGGTGGTGGCCATCAGCCGCCGCCAGAAACTGGAGAACCTGACCCGTCGCCTCAACCCGGCCATCCACTACGAGCTGATCCCGCTCGGCTCCAGCTCCCTCAAGTCCTGCCTGGTGGCGGAAGGCGTGGCGGATTGCTACGTGCGCCTGGGCCCCACCGGGGAGTGGGATACCGCTGCCGCCCAGTGCATCGTGGAGGCGGCAGGGGGGCGCATCCTCAGCCTGGCGCTGCAACCGCTGAGCTACAACGAGACCGAGTCGCTGGAGAACCCGGACTTCATCGTGATGGGGGACCCGGATCTCGCCTGGGGACGCATTCTGGCCCACTGACGGGCCGACCAGCTCGCAGGGAATGCAATCAGGCGACCACAGGGTCGCCTGATTGCATTGGTGTGATCCACTGGCTGGTTACGAGGATTTTAGGGAGATTCGCTAGTGATGGCGATAACGGCAGTGGATCATCACATCCAATCTGGCCGCACTGGCATAAATTTCATTTAATTCTGAAAACATGCATTTCATCGAAACAAAAAATCGACGTCGGTTTTAATTTTGGTTTTATATTCCTAACTTTTGGTTAATGTCAGGATTAATCGAATAATCTGGGGTGAAATTTCCTCCCAATCTCACTGGTGGAACAGGGCTTTGCCAGTGAGATCTGCCAGCCTCCCTTTTTGAGAATTAAATGCTAAAGGAGTACAATGTTTTTAGATTTTAATACTGCGTAAAAGTGATTTATCGATGAGTTTATCTGCAAACGTCTCGCGGGAGCTGTCCGGTTCCCCCTCCACCATGGCCAGCACTGGCTGGCGTCGCCACGACACCCACTGGGTCATCAGCCTGTTCGGCACCGCCGTCGGCGCCGGCATCCTGTTCCTGCCCATCAACCTGGGTCTGGGGGGGATCTGGCCCCTCATCATCGTCGCCGTGCTGGCCGGTCCCATGACCTTCCTGGCCCACCGCGGGCTGGCGCGTTTCGTGCTCTCGTCGTCGCGCCCCCAGGCCGACTTCACCGAGGTGGCCGAGGAGCACTTCGGCAAGATGGCCGGGCGCCTCATCTCGGCGCTCTATTTCCTCTCCATCTTCCCGATCCTGCTCATCTACGGTGTCGGGCTGACCAACACGGTGGAGAGCTTCATGGTCAATCAGCTCGGTCTGGCCTCCCCGGATCGGGTGATGCTCTCCGGCGTGCTGGTGTTCGCCATGATCGCCGTGATGCTGGCCGGCGAGAAGGCGATGCTGCGGGCCTTCGCCGTCATGGTCTACCCGCTGGCGGCGATCCTGCTGGCCCTCTCCTGCTACCTCATTCCCCAGTGGCAGTGGCCGGAAGTGACCGCCTTTGAAGGCACCAGCTTCCTCAACACCGTCTGGCTGGCGCTGCCGGTCACCGTGTTCGCCTTCAGCCACGCCGCCGCCATCTCGGGCTTTGCCAACGTGCAGCGCCGGGAGTACGGGGAGCAGGCCGAAACCAAGAGCGGCCTGATCCTGCGCAACACCACCGTCATGCTGGTGGGCTTCGTGCTCTTCTTCGTCTTCTCCTGCGTGCTGAGCCTCTCCCCGGCTCAGTTGGCCGAGGCCAAGGCCCAGAACGTCTCCGTGCTCTCCTATCTCGCCAACATCACCGACAACCCGGTGATCGTGACCCTGGGACCGCTTATCGCCTTCATCGCCATCAGCTCCTCCTTCCTCGGCCACTTCCTCGGTGCCCGCGAGAGCCTGAAAAGCCTGATCGCCAAGCCCACCGGCCTGCCGCTGGCGAAGGCGGACAAGCTCGGCATCGCCCTGATGTTCTTCGCCATCTGGGGCGCCGCCATCATCAACCCGGGCATTCTGGGGTTGATGGAGACCCTCTCCGGCCCCGTCATCGCCATGATCCTCTTCATCATGCCGGTGGTGGCCATCTACAAGGTGGAGGCGCTGGCCCGTTTCCGTCACCGTTGGGTCAACGGCTTCATCCTGCTGACCGGTGCCCTGGCGGTCTCGGCCCTGCTGTTCAGCCTGCTGAAATAAGCCAGGCCGTCAGCATCAAGCAAGAGAGGCGACCCCGGGGGTCGCCTCTCTTGCTTCTGCTTTCTGGTTGCCTTGCCGTGTCTCACCCCAGCTTGGCGCCGTTCTCCACCGCCTGCTCGGGGATGGCGATCACCACGGCGCCATCCGGGCGATAGAAGCCGGTCAGCAGAAACTCCGACTGGATGGGGCCTATCTGCTTGGGGGGAAAGTTCACCACGGCGACGATCTGGCGGCCCACCAGATCCTCCGGTCGATAGAGGTCGGTGATCTGGGCGCTGCTCTTGCGCACCCCGAGCTCGGAGCCGAAATCCGCCCACACCTTGTAGGCGGGGCGGCGCGCCTCGGGGAAGGGCTCGACCCGCACCAGGGTGCCCACCCTGAGCTCCACCATCTCGAAATCCTGCCAGCTTATGGTCTGCATCTTGGCTCCTCGTTGCTCATACCTTGCATGAGCCTCAGCATGCCTCGAATGCCCGGGGATTGTCTTCGGCAAAGAGCCGACCGATTACGGCAGGCAGCCGTTTTGCCGGCGCCAGAGGGAAGGGGTCAGTCCGGTCTCGGCCAGGAAGCGCTCGGCAAAGGCTCCCTGGTTCTGGTAGCCGCAGCGGCTGGCCACTTCGCCGACGGGCAGCCGGGTACGAGCGAGCAGGGTGCGGGCCAGTGCCATACGCCGCATCCTGAGGTAGTGGGAGACGCTCGTGCCCACCTGCTGGCGAAAGGCGTGTTTGAACTGGCTCAGGCCGAGGCAGGCGATGGCGGCGAGTTCCTCGTTGGTGAGGGGGTCTGCGAGGTGGGCTTCCATATGACGCTGCACCTTGGCGATACGAGGGGCTATGCGGGGAGCGACGGCGGGGCCCATGCCGCGTCCCTCGGTCAGCAGCCCGAGCCACACCTGATCCATGCCGGCCACGTAGCGCCCCTCGGCCACCATGCGGTGCAGGAAGGCGAGGTAGTGGCGCTGGGCCTCATCCAGCTCGACGAAGGGGTGGTCCCCCAGGGCGGCTGGCAGCCAGTGACTCTCCTGCACCAGAAACACGTGCGCCGGATCGGCGGCGTAGTCGTGGCGAAGGCCAGGGGCGATGATGCAGGCAAAACCGGGGGCGAGGCGACATCCCCGACCCTGCACCTCGATCTCGAGGGGGCCGACGAGTGGGATCACCAGCTGGGCGTGGTCATGACTGTGGCTCTGCATGTCGCTCTGGTAGTGACGCAGGCTGAAGGGGGAGGCGGCAGATAAGCATGACGCGGCACCGGGCCGCGTCATTGAAAGGGATGCATCGTTTGCCATGGGCAGCCGCATTACTCGGCGTCGAAGTCTTCGATCTCTTTGCCAAGGGCTTCCATGATGGCGCGGGCCTCGGCGGGGACGCTGTCCGGGTGATCCTTGCGCAGGTCGTCGTCACAGGGCAGCGGCTGGCCGGTGAAGGCGTGCAGGAAGGCTTCGCAGAGCAGCTCGCTGTTGGTCGCATGACGCAGGTTGTTCACCTGGCGACGGGTGCGCTCATCGGTCAACACCTTCAGCACCTTGAGCGGGATCGAGACGGTTATCTTCTTGACCTGTTCGCTCTTCTTGCCGTGCTCTGCATAGGGGCTGACGTAGTCGCCGTTCCACTCTGTACCCATGTTCCACCTGTAGTCGTTTGGCCGTGAGCGCGGATTTTAACCCTTAAGGAATTCAATGGCAATCCAACAGCAAAGCCATTTAGACGTCTAGAAGTGTTGACGGCTTTTTTAAGGTGGCGTAGTGTGGTGCACCATGGGCCGGCAGTCCGGCCAGCGAAAATGAGAGCGGGGCTGGACGACCCACGAGGCGGACCGGCTCCGGCAACCCATCAAGGAGAGTGACATGACCCACAAGGCCACCCTGGCGGTACGCACCGGGATTGAGACAGACACGCAGCACGGTGCCGTGGTGCCCCCCATCTACCTCTCCAGCAACTACACCTTTGCCGACTTTGGCGAGCCCCGTCAATACGACTATGCCCGCTCCGGCAACCCGACCCGCACCAATCTGGCGGACGCCCTGGCGGCCCTGGAAGGGGGGGCCGGCGCCGTGGTGACCGGCACCGGCATGGGGGCCGTTCACCTGGTGACCACGGCTCTGCTCAAGGCGGGGGATCTGCTGATCGCCCCCCACGACTGCTACGGCGGTACCTGGCGCCTGTTCGAGTATCTGGCGGCCAAGGGCCACTACCAGGTGCAGTTCGTGGATCAGGGAGACGAGGGGGCGCTGGCCGCCGCACTGGCCCAGAAACCCGCACTGGTGTGGGTGGAGACCCCCTCCAATCCGCTGCTGCGGGTGGTGGACATCGCCGCCATCGCCGAGGCCTCCCACGGGGTGGGGGCCCAGGTGGTGGTGGACAACACCTTCCTCTCCCCCTTGCTGCAACAGCCCCTGGCCCTTGGTGCCGACGTGGTGGTCCACTCCACAACCAAGTACATCAACGGCCACTCCGACGTGGTAGGAGGTGTGGCGATCGCCAAGGATCAGGCTCTTGCCGACTCCCTGGTGTGGTGGGCCAACTGCCTGGGGCTCACCTCCGGTGCCTTTGACTCCTACCTCACCCTGCGGGGCCTGCGCACCCTGGCTCCGCGCCTGCGCACCCATCAGGAGAACACGGATCGCATCCTCGCCTTCTTGCAGCAGCAGCCGCTGGTCAAGCGGATCTATCACCCCAGCCTGCCGAGCCATCCGGGCCACGACATTGCGCGCCGTCAACAGTCCGGCTTTGGCGCCATGCTAAGTTTTGAGCTCGATTGCAACGAGACGGGGCTGCGCGCCTTCCTCGCGGGGCTGCGCCTCTTCTCGGTGGCGGAGTCCCTCGGCGGGGTGGAGAGTCTGGTGGCCCATCCGGCCAGCATGACCCACAGGGCCATGACCCCTGCGGCCCAGCAGGCGGCGGGTATCAGTGCCCAGTTGCTGCGCCTGTCGGTGGGGATCGAACACGGTGAGGATCTGGTGGCCGATCTGGCCCAGGGGTTTGAACAGGCGCAGTTGGCACAACAGGCAGAGCAGGTGAAGTAATGGAACAACAACAAGGAGAGTGTGTGGTGGCAACAGAGGCAGTCTTCAAGCGGCGCCATGTACACAAGTTCGGCGGCAGCAGCTTGGCGGATCCGGTCTGTTATCGCCGGGTCGCCAGCATCGTCGAGCAACAGGTGGGGGGCAACGAGCTGGTGGTGGTCTCCGCCGCGGGCAAGACCACCAACCGGCTGATCCAGCTGGTGGAGCTGGCGGAAGCGGGGGATGAGGCCGCAGGCGAAGCCATCACCGCCCTGCACGCCTATCAGCAGAGCCTGATCGACGGCCTGCTGGAAGGGGAGCTTCACCTCGATCTGAGCCAGCAATTGACGGGCGACATGCAGCTGATCGCCAAGACCCTGGAGGGGCAGTTTGACCGCTTCGAGCGCAACGGCCTGCTCGCCTTTGGCGAGGTGTGGTCCGCCCGTCTGCTGGCTGCCCTGCTCACCAGCCGGGGTGAGGCGGCCGCCTGGCTCGATGCTCGCAGCTTCCTGCGCGCAGAAGACGGCGCCCTCATCAAGGTGGACACCGCCCTCTCCAGCGAGCTGCTCAAGGCTCGGCTGGCCGAGCACGCCGGTCGCATCGTGGTGACCGGCTTCATCGCCGCCGACATGGAGGGGCGTTCCCTGCTGCTGGGGCGCAACGGCTCCGACTACAGTGCCAGCCTCCTGGCGGCGCTGGCGGACGGGGAGTCGACTACCATCTGGAGCGACGTGGCCGGGGTCTACAGTGCCGACCCGCGCCGGGTGAAAGAGGCGCGTCTGCTGGAGCGCCTGAGCCTGGCCGAGGCCAACGAGCTGGCGCGCCTGGGCTCCTCGGTGCTGCATTCGCGTACCCTGCAGCCGGTGGCCGACAGCCGTCAGCGCCTCACCCTGCGCTGCAGCTACAATCCGGACGAAGGCTGCACCCACATCCTGCGCCGTGCGCCCCGCTCCGGCGGTGCCCGCATCGTCTCCTCGGTGGATCAGATAGCCCTCATCGAGCTCAAGGTGCTGCCGCAGACTGACTTTGAGCAGACAGTGGCGGCCATCGAGGCCCATCTGGCCCGCCATCGCCTCCATCCGCTCACCCTGCAGCGCCAGCCGGATCGGCGGGTGCTGCGTCTGGCCTACACCCTGGAGGTGGCACAAGGGGCCTTCGAGGTGCTCCGTGACTTCCAGTTGCAGGGCAACTTTACCGGCCTCATCCAGAAGGAAGGGTTCAGCCTGGTCGCCCTGGTGGGGGCCGGCGTCACCGACAATGCCGAGCAGTGCCACCGTTTCTACCAGCTGCTGGCGGATCAGCCTCTGGAGTTCGTGCAGGTGGCCAAAGACGGCCTGAGCCTGGTGGCCGTGCTGCGCCAGATCGTGCTGGAGCCGCTGCTCATCGCTCTGCACAGTGCCCTGTTCAGCCGCCCGACCCGGGTCGGGCTGGTGGTGTTCGGCAAAGGCAATATCGGCGGTCACTGGCTGGGGCTCTACGCCCGCGAGAAGGCGCGCCTCGAGCATGAGCTCAATCTGGCGCTCACCCTCTACGGGGTCTTCGACTCCAAGGGCGGGCTGCTGGACGAAGAGGGGCTGGATCCCCTCAAGGTACAGGACAACTTCCATCCCAAGCCGCTTATCTGGCCGGAGCTGCTCTCCCAGCTGGAGCAGCACAGTTTTGACTCCCTGATCGCGCTCGACATGACCGCCAGCGAGACGGTGAGCCGCTACTACCCGGACTTTGCCCAGCTCGGCATCCACATCATCGCCGCCAACAAGTTTGCCGGTGCCGCCGACAGCGAGTTTTACCAGCGCATCAAGCAGACCTGCCGCGACCACCAGGTGCAATGGCGCTACAACGCCACCGTGGGGGCCGGGCTGCCCATCCAGTCCAGCATCCAGATGCTGCGCCAGAGCGGTGACCGCATCCAGGGGGTCTCCGGCATCTTCTCCGGCACCCTCTCCTGGCTGTTCCAGCAGTATGACGGCACTCGCCCCTTCTCCGAACTGGTGGACGAGGCGTGGCAACACGGCCTGACCGAGCCGGATCCCCGGGAGGATCTCTCCGGTCAGGATGTGCGCCGCAAGCTGCTCATCCTGGCGCGGGAGGCGGGCTTCGAGCTCGACTCCGCCGACATCGAGCTGGAGAACCTGGTGCCGGTGGCCCTGCGCAAGGTGACCGCCGATCAGTTCATGGACAGGCTCAAGGAGCTGGATGACCCTATCCAGACCGCCTTCGAGGGGGCGCGCCGGGTCGGCAAGGTGCTGCGCTATGTCGCCCGATTCGAACACGACGGCAAGGCCCGCGTCGGGCTGGAGGCGCTGGAGCCCCATCACCCGTTTGCCAACCTCTTGCCCTGCGACAACGTGTTCGCCATCGAGAGCGACAGCTATCGCACCAACCCCCTGGTGATCCAGGGGCCGGGAGCGGGCCGGGAAGTGACGGCCGCCGCCATCCAGTACGATCTCTGGCAGATCTGCGCCAGCCTCTGAGGCTGCGTGACACGATGCAATGAGAAAAGGCGCCCCAGGGCGCCTTTTCTGTTATCGGGTGGTGGAGTTACCAGAACAGCCGGCCCAGGAGGGGGGCGAGCAGCACGGTGGCCATGCCGGCGATCATCATCACCATGCTGGAGACCACCCCCTCCTCGTTGCCCATCTGATAGGCCCTGGCTGTCCCGGCCCCGTGGGCCGAGGCACCAAAGCCCGCGCCCTTGCCGAGGCGGCTGCGGATGGCGAGCACGGTGAGCACGCTTTCTCCCACCGCCATGCCGATGACGCCGGTCAGCACCACGAACAGGGCGGTGAGATCGGCGTTGCCACCCACAGAACGGGTCGCCTCCACCGCGAAGGGGGTGGTGATGGATCTCATGGCCATGCTGCGCTGCAACAGCTCGGAGAGGTTGAGCCAGCGGGCCAGCAGCACTGTGCTGCCCACCGCCATCACCACGGACGCCACGACCCCGACCGAGAGGGAGAGCCAGTGGCGGCGCATCAGCTGGCGATTCTCGTAGACGGGCACTGCGAAGGCGACGGTGGCAGGGCCCAGCAGCCAGAGCAGCCAGTGGGATTCGGCCATGTAGTCCCGGTAGGGAATGTGGAACAGCATCACCACGGCCACCAGCAGGGTGGGGGCCAGCAGCAGCGGCATCAGGGGCAGGATGCGCTTTTTGCCATAGAGCCACTTGCTGGCGTAGTAGAAGAGCAGGGTCAGGGCGAAGCAGAGCAGGCCGAGCAGGGTGTCAGACATGGCGGCGACTCCGGCGGGCCAGCTTCAGCTCGAGGCGATAGACCCTGTCCACCACCAGCGCCGTGGTGCCGAGCACCAGCACGGTGCTGACGATCAGGACCACCATGATGCGCCACCCCTCCTGCAGCAGCAGCTCCTGATAGTTGACCACGGCCACCACGGCAGGGACGAAGAAGAGCAGCATCTCCGCCAGCAGCCAGCGGGCCCCGGCACTGAACCACTGGGCCTTGACCACCCCGAGCAGGATGCAGACCAGCAGCAGCAACATGCCGGTGAGGTTGGCGGGCAGGGGCAGGTGCAATGTGCGCACTGCGATGTCGGCCAGCAACCAGATGGCCGCCAGCAGGGCGATTTGGAAGGGGGTTTGCAACCAGCGAAGGCAGAGGGTTTTCATGGCAAGCGTCTTTCTGTGAACCTGCTCACAGTATAGAGAGGGACAAAACCTGCAAAAAATGAATTTAAATTATCAAAATCATGCCAAAGAGGCATGATTTAGCCAGCCATCCCCGTCAAGAGAGCACCATGGATATTCGAGCCCTGCGTTACTTCGTCGAGCTGGTGCGGGAGCAGAGCTTCACCCGCGCCTCCGAGAAGCTGTTCGTCACCCAGCCCACCATCAGCAAAATGATCCGCAACATGGAAGAGGAGCTGGGCCAGCCCCTGCTGAGCCGGGTCGGCCGCCGCTTCACCCTGACCGACAGCGGCCAGGTGCTGTTCAATCGGGCCCAGACCATCCTGGCGGAGATGCAGCAGCTGGAGGCGGAGCTGGCGGATCTGCAGAGCCTGCAATCCGGGCGTCTTGCCCTCGGCATCCCGCCCATGGTGGGCCATGTCTATGCGGATCTCATCCGTACCTATCGCAGCCGCTACCCCGGTGTGGAGCTCTCCATCGTCGAATATGGCGGGCGGCGCATCGAGCAGGCGGTGCTGGCGGGGGAGCTGGATCTCGCCATCACCATGCTGCCGACCAGGGAAGAGGGGGCCCTCTGCGCCCTGGATCTGGACAGTTACCCCATCCGGGTGGTGCTACCGGACCTGCCCCGCTGGCGCGAGGGGGGCGAGATCCGGCTGGAGGCGCTGCGGGACGAACCCTTCCTGCTCTATACCCAGGCCTTCACCCTGAGCGAGCGGCTGGAGCAGGCCTGCGAGCAAGCCGGGTTCGTGCCTCAGGTGGCGGCCCGCAGCAGCCAGTGGGACTTTCTCACTGCCATGGTGCGAAGCGGCATGGGGGTCGCTTTCCTGCCGGAGCCCATCTGTCGGCGGCTGACGCCGGATGGGCTGGTGTTGCGCCCTCTGGCCCCGGCGCTGAGCTGGCGGCTCGGGGTGATCTGGCCAGGGGATCGCTACCTCTCCCGCACCGCCGAGGCCTGGCTTGCCCTGTGCTGCGAGCAGGGCTGAGGGAGGGGGGGCTGGGGTTAGGGGGTCCCCGGTGACGCCATGCCTGTGACGAAGCGGGCATAGGCTGCGGAGTGTCGCACCTCCTCAATCTCGTCCCACACCTGTTGGCTGAGATCGGGGTGGGCCTGATGGAAGGGGTGGGAGAAGATGAGGTAGTAGGGTTTTTCGACCAGGGGAGGGGTGATTCGCTCGAGTGTGGCCTGCAGCTGCGGGTGGGCGGCCAGGGTCCGTTCTGCGACCCCGGTTTGCAGGGCGGCGGCAACGGCGCGCTGCATCGCGACCTTCTTGAGCAGGATCAGTGGCTCCCTGCTGGAGTCATCCACCCTGACACCGCTCTCCTGCAGCTGGGCGACGATGGAGAAGCCGGATTGCGCCGCAATGACGCCATGGGCGACGAGTTGCCGGCCATCCCAGCGAACCTGTCCGCCTTTTGGCTGGTAGAGGCTGTAGCTCTCGGTGAGCAGGCGCTTGGCGGGATCAGGTGCTCCGTGTCGCATGGGATAGACCCCTATGGTGCGAGCACGCTCTTCGCTGTAGCTCAGCTTGACGGCGGCATCGAGCTGGCCCTGGCTGACGAGGGAGAGGCAGCGTTTCCAGGGAAGGGGGGTGAGAATGATGGGGTGCCCGATCCGGTTTGCCACCTCCTTGAGGTGGAACTGCACTATCCCCTCGCCGGACATCAGCAACCAGGGAGGCGAATCACTGTTCTCCATGCAGGCTCGAATGCTGCCGGGGGCGGCCATGACGCAGGTCGGCAGCAACCAGAGCAGCAGCGCCAGGCAGAGAGTGCGCAAGGGGAGCCTGCCTGACAGGGGAGAACCGGCGAGCCAGTCAGGGAGCGATGCCAAAGTCATCCCTCATCGGGTCATAGAGATAGGAGCGGTAGTCGGTGATCTCGTCGGGCAACTGCGGGTTGGTCAGCCGGAAGATCTGGCGTGAATCGAGCCGGGCAAAGACCAGGGAAGGCTGGAAATGATGGCGCCAGAGGCGCTGCAGGGAGCCATCTTTCCAGGCCAGTTGCAGGCCGCGCAAAAGGCGCTCGCGCTCCTTGCTGTAGGTGGCGTGGCTGTAGAGGGAGTGGATGAGCGGATAGAAGAGGGCGACATGGCTATCCACGGTCAGCCCCGGCAGGCCGGGTCTGTGGTTTTTCCACTCGCTCAATATCTCGTTGGCACCACGGCAGAAGAGATCGATCCGGCCACGGGCCACCAGGCGAAACAGTGACTCATAGTTATCCACCTCCTGCACCCTGAAGCCGTTGTAGCGCAGGATGTCGGCATCCCGCCAGCCGGTGCCCACCCCTTGCGTGAACTGCTGCAACTGGGACAGGGTGTGAACCCCGGCCAGGGCCTGGGCACGGGCGCTGCCGACAAAACAGACCCGGTAGCCGAGCACACCCAGATCGATGGGGAAGGGGACCAGGGTGACGCCGGGTTGAGGGATCTCCTGGGGCCAGCTGTCGACGATGAAGAGGGCATTCTTGCCCGGCGTTTGCACTTCGAGCCGCATCCTCGCCTTGTTCATCCTGATGGCGTCGAGCAGTTCATAGTCGCCGTAATCGGGCCGTGTTTTCTCCAGCGCCAGCCGCATCGCCGCCCGGTAATAATTCATGCGGACATCCTGTTGGGTTTCCCCGGTGATCAGGGTGAAGCGGGTGGCCGCCATCGTGAGGGACGGGAGGGAGAGGGCGAGCAAAAGGAGCAGGATTCGATGCATCTTGACCGGGTTCGGCAACGGGATTGTGCCCAGTATAGACGGGCCATTCCCGTCGACACAGCGCTATCAGGCTCTGGCAAATCTGACCTCTTGAGAAGGGGGTCATGCGGATTTCATCAAGAGACCCAGGCGACGACATAGCTGGCGCAGCGTCTGGTTGTCGAGGCAGCCAAAGCCGAGCAGCCACCCTTCCAGTGTCTGCGGGCCCAGGTAGAACTGGCCCAGATGGCGCAGCCCCAGCCCGCAGGCGTTGGCGGCATCGGTCCAGCGCGCCTCGCCACCGGGGGGCAGCAGCACGGCGCACTGCAGGCCGGCGCCGCTGTGGATGGGAGTAAGCCCCGGGCAGTGCTCTGCCAGTTCCGCCAGCAGCAGATCCCGTCTGCTCTGGTAGAGGAGGCGGCTCTGGCGCAGGTGGGTGGCGAAGTGCTCGCCCCGGATGAAGTCTGCCGTGACTGCTTGCTGCAACTGGTTGCTGTGGCCGTCGACGGCGGCCCGGGCGCGGCAGAAGGAGTCCATCAGCGGCCTGGGCAGCACCAGGTAGGCGAGGCGCAGCGAGCCGAACAGCACCTTGCTGAAGGTGCCCACATAGATCACCCGCCCCTGGCCGTCGAGCCCCTGCAGGGCGGGCAGGGGACGCTGATCATACTGGTACTCCCCGTCGTAATCGTCCTCCAGGATCCAGGCGCCGTGACGCTCTGCCTCGGCCAGCAGCGCCATGCGGCGGGGCAGGCTCATGGGGACGCCAAGGGGATACTGGTGTGCCGGGGTGCAGTAGATGAGGCGTGGTGCAGGATGATCCCCATGAGGGTTGAGCCCCTCTTCATCCACCGGCACCGGATGCACCCGGGCACCGGCGCTCTCCATGGCGGTGCGAGCCCCGGGATAACCGGGGTCTTCCACCCAGACGGTGTCACCGGCATCGATGAGCAACTGGGTCGCCAGCAGGATCCCCTGCTGGGAGCTGGTGAGGATCAGGATCTGATCCGGCTCGCACACCACGCCGCGTGACTGCACCAGATAGCTGCTGATGGCGGCGCGAAGTTCCCCAAGCCCCTGGGGATCCCCGTAGTTCATCCAGTCGCTGGCGCGCTGGCGCCACTGTTGCTGCATCAGCCGACCCCAGAGTGCCTGGGGGAAGAGGCGGGGATCCGGCTGGCTGGAAGCAAAGGTGGTGCCCACCTCGGGCACGTCGTGACAGGCGCCACCCAGGGCCATCTCCTGACCGCGACGGGAGAGGCCCGCCGCTGACTGGGGCGGGCGCGGCGCGGGGCGCACCGCCGCCAGGGCGACAAAGCTGCCGGCGCCCACCTTGCGCACCAGATACCCCTCCGCCTCGAGCCGGCCATAGGCCAGTTCCACCGTGCTGCGGGAGATACCGAGATCCCGGGCCAGGAGACGGCTGGCGGGCAGGCGGCTGTGCAGGGGCAGGTGGCCCGCCAGGATGGCCTCGCGCAGGGTACGCACCAGTTGTTCGTGCAGGGGCAGATCCCCTTGCTGCTGGCTGGCGAAGAGCGTTGGCAGAACGGTCATGGTGTGCTCCCGTTGGCGCGGGGGTTGCGCCTCTTTCGAGGCAGGGATCCTGCCCGCAGGGCATGGCGCGGCTGTGGGGCTGGCGAGCGACGGGCAGAGCGGGTGGGGTGGATGGTCATGGTGGCGGCCCGATGAAATTGGTCTGCCCATATTGGCAAAATTGGTCGGCGTGGCAAGGCCATTTTGTCGCTACATTGGTGGTCACAGGGTGGCGCCAGCAGGCGGCACGGATTGGCAACACAAGGAGTCTGCATGTCGGAATACAGTGCCACCATCAGTTGGCAGCGGGGGGAGCATGAGCCCTTTGTCGATCAGCGTTACAGCCGGGCCCATGAGTGGGCGTTTGATGGCGGGGTCAGAGTGCCGGCCTCCTCCTCTCCCCATGTGGTGCCGCTGCCTTACTCGGTGGCGGAACATGTGGACCCGGAAGAGGCGTTTGTGGCGGCCCTCTCCAGTTGCCACATGCTCACCTTCCTCTGGCTGGCGGCGAAGGCGGGCTATCGGGTAGAGAGCTACCGGGACGAAGCGGTCGGCATCATGGCGAAAAACGGACAAGGTCGCCTCGCCATGACCCGGGTCACCCTGCGTCCCAGGGTGATCTTCGGGGGAGAGCAGGAGCCCGCCCTGGCCGATCTGGAGCAGTTGCACCACCAGGCCCATGAGGAGTGCTTCATCGCCAACTCGGTCAACACCGTCGTCACCACAGAGATCGTCATCTAGTCATCAGGAGCGTTCAGGATGAGTCATGTATTGAGCACAGGGGTGGCAGGGGCCGCTGAAGCCAGCGCCTTTTTCGAGGCCCAGCTGAAGTTTCGTACCGATCCGGCGGATCTGGCCGCCGATCTGCTGGCCGGGGCGGCGGGGATCGTGGTCATCGATACCCGCTCCCCCGCACACTATGCCGAGGGGCACATTCCCGGCGCCATCTCCTTCCCCCACAGGACCATGACGGCGTCGACCACGGCGGTACTGGACCGAAACCTGGTGTATGTCTGCTATTGCGACGGCATCGGCTGCAACGGTTCGACCCAGGGGGCCTACAAGCTGGCGTCCCTCGGGTTTGAGGTCAAGGAGTTGATAGGGGGTCTGCACTGGTGGCGCCAGGACGGTTTCGCCGTCGCCACGGGCAGCGAGCCCGGAGTGCTGCTGGAAGGGGGAATTGCCTGTGCCTGTTGAACGTTGCAATGAGGGGGGCGACGCCTCCCTGTCCGGCGCCGCCCTTTTCAACGACTTTGGGCAGCCTCTGGGGCGTGCGCTGCCAGAATGGCGCGGCGCCGAGTTCCCTCCCCACCGCGCACTGCATGGCTGGGGCTGTCGTCTCGAGCCCCTTGATCCCGAGCGCCACCTGGGTGATCTGTGGCAGGCGTTCGGTGCCGACAGCGGGGCCATGTGGACTTACCTGACCAGCGGCCCTTTCGCGGACGAGGCCGCCATGGGGGTCTGGCTGCGGGAGGTCGCCACCAAGCGGGATCCCCAGTTCTACGGCATCATCGACGAGGGGAGCGGACGGGCGCTGGGACTGGCGAGTTACCTGCGCATCGATCCCCTGGCGGGCAGCATCGAGGTGGGCTGGCTGCACTTCTCCCCCGCCATGCAGCAGTCACGGCTGGCGACGGCGGCCATGGTGTTGATGATGGCGAATGCCTTTGCTCTGGGATACCGTCGCTACGAGTGGAAGTGCAATGCCCTGAACCTGCCTTCGCGCCAGGCGGCCCTGCGCCTGGGCTTTCACTATGAGGGGACCTTCCGTCAGGCGCGGGTGGACAAGGGACACAACCGGGATACGGCCTGGTTCTCCGTCATCGACAGAGAGTGGCCCGCCCTGAAAGGGTGCTTCGAGCGCTGGCTGGAGGACGGCAACTTCGACCATGCCGGGCGTCAGCGTCGCCGACTCTCCGAACTGACCGCCACCTGCCGCTCTGCGGCGTGTTGAGGGCGACAGATCACCTGCGGGGACGGGGCGGTTTCCGGTGCCGGGGCTTTGGGTATCCTTCGCACACAGGCGCCAGATCCGACATCCAGACGCAAGAGGCGCCAGTCATGGCGCCTCTTTTGTTTGTTCAGTCGTGATGATCGCCGATGGGGGCCGCAATCCAGTTCATCAGCCGGACCATGTCCCCGGGGGCCACGCCGACCGAGAGCCCCCGCTTGCCACCGCTCACCAGGATCTCGTCGAAGGCCATGGCGGAGTCGTCCAGCACGGTGGGCAGCAGCTTCTTCTGGGCCAGGGGACTGATACCGCCCACCTTGTAGCCGGTCAGCTTTTCGGCTTCCGCCGGCTTCATCATCTCCACCTTCTTGAGCCCGGTGGCCTTGGCGAGCTGCTTGAGGCTGCACATGCCCGAGGAGGGCACGATGGCCACCACCGCCTGCTTGTCGTGATGGGCGAGCAGGGTCTTGAACACCTGCGCCTCAGGCAGACCCAGCTGGGTAGCGGCATGCTTGCCGAAGTCGTCGTGGGCTTCGCACTCGTAGGGGTAGAGCCTGTGGGGGATCTTGAGCTTTTTCAGCAAGTTGATGGCGGGTGTCATGGGGTCTCCTCGAACCGTGGCAAGGCCAGACAGTCTGCGCCCGGGAGCCGGATGTGGCAAGAACCAGTCTTCACACCCAATCGGGGCCTGTGTTAGCGTAACCGGGTGCCGGATCCTATGATTTGGGCACTTGTCCCCGCATTCCAATGCAATGCGCCGGCGATCGAAAGGAATCGTAGCCATGAATACCACAGCACTTTGCGCTCGCGATATCGACGCGATGGATCGATATGAGACCCTCGCCAGGCTGACCGCCCTTGATCGGGCCTATGGCATGGTCGAGTTCGATCTCGATGGTCGCATGGTGTCGGTCAATCCCCTGTTTTGCGACATGCTGGGCTATCCCCCCGAAGCGCTGTTGGGCCAGTCCCATCTCATGCTCTTGCCGCCGGATCTGCAGGCCGAGCATGATCTCTTCTGGCAGAGGGTATTGGGTGGCGAGATCCAGTCGGGGGAGTTTCGCCGGGTCAGGCAAGGTGGCAACCCCCTCTGGCTCCATGCCACCTACATGCCCGTGACCGACGAGGCAGGCATCCTGCTGGGGGTGGTCAAGCTGGCGCACGACATTACCTCGGCTGTGATGGCCAAGCGGCGGGTCGAGCAGCAGAGCCAGCTGTTTGACATCGTGGTGGCCGCTCACCAGAGTTTTCTGCTCGATCGCAATCTCGGCTCCGCCTGCGACACCGTCTTCGAGCGGCTGCTGAGCGTGAGCGAAAGCTCCTATGGTTTCATCGGCATCATTCAGTACGAGGATGGCCGCCCCAGTCTCTATGTCCCCTCCATCTCCAACGTCTCCTGGGACGAACAGACCCATGCCTGGTACGAGCAACAGCGCCAGAACCGGGGCGGGCTCATCTTCAGCAAGCTCGACAACCTGTTCGGCCACGTGGTCACCCACAATACCCTGGTGTGCTGCAACGATCTGCCGAGCCATCCAGCCAGTCGCGGTGTCTCCCCCCGTGGTCATCCGCACCTGGAGAGCTTCCTCGGCATTCCCATCCGCCACAAGGGAGAGGCGATCGGCATGATCGCCCTGGCCAACCGCCCGGGTGGCTTTGACGAGACCCATGTCAGCCTGCTCGAGCCCCTCACCACGGCCCTTGGCACCCTTATCCACGCCCGCAACCTGGAGGACGAGCGCAGCCGCATGGAGCGGGTGCTGCGCTTCAACGCCGAGCACGACTTCTTGACCAAGCTGCCCAACCGCAGCAGCTTTTTCCAGCAGGCCAACGTGTTGCTGGATCACGTCCAGCACCATCCTGCCGAAGGGGAGGCCTGCTGCCTGGCCTTGATAGATATCGACTTCTTCAAACAAATCAATGATGTATATGGACACCTTGCCGGAGATGCCGTGCTGGCGTCGCTGGCGGGGCTCCTGATGCAGGCGGTACGCAGCAAGGATCTGGTGGCGCGATTTGGCGGGGAGGAGTTCATCCTGCTGCTGCGGGGCACGACCCTGGAGGAGGCCCACAGCATCATGGAGCGCATCCGGCGCCAGGTGGAGCAGCACACCTTCCTGTACCAGCACCAGGCGATCACCGTCACCATCAGCGTGGGGCTCACGCCCTATCAGATGAGTTACAGGCGCATGGATGACTGGCTTCAGTGTGTGGACCAGCGGCTTTACGAGGCAAAACGTCGGGGTCGCAACCAGGTCTCCTGATGAGAGGCCATATCGCGAAATAAAACAGGGCGCCATCATGGCGCCCTGATTGTTATGGATGTTTTTTTCCCTTAGAGGGGGCTGTGCTGGCGGGAATATCGGGATCCCCGTGCCCGGCAGAGACGAAAAAGGGCGCCGGGGCGCCCTTGTTTGCAACGGTCCGGGATCAGCCGGTGTTGCGCATGCCGGCGGCGATGCCGGCGATGGTGACCATCAGCGCCTGATCCAGCTCGGGATGCAGGGTCTCCGGGTGGTTGCGGGAGCGATTGAGCAGCTCGGCCTGCAGCACGTTGAGCGGGTCGGTGTAGGGGTTGCGCAGCTTGATGGACTCCTTGATCCAGGGCTGATCGTCCAGCAGGTCGCCCTGCGGGCGCAGTTTCAGCACCACCTCGATGGAGTCGGCAAGCTCCTGACGCAGCTGCGTGCCGAGTGCCCACAGGTTCTCCGGCACCAGGCGGGTGTCATAGTATTCCGCCAGCCAGAGGTCGGCCTTGAGGAACACCATCTCCAGCATTTCGAGACGGGTGCGGAAGAAGGGCCACTGGCGGCTCATCTCGTCCAGCACGCTCTTCTGGCCGTCGTCGATGGCCTGTTGCAATCCCTTGTGGGCGCCGAGCCAGGCCGGCAGCATCAGCCGGTTCTGGGTCCATGCGAAGATCCAGGGGATGGCGCGCAGGCTCTCGACACCGCCGTTGGGCTTGCGCTTGGCGGGGCGGGAACCGAGCGGCAGCTTGCCGAGCTCCATCTCCGGGGTGGCGGCACGGAAGTAGGGCACGAAGTCCGGGTGACCGCGCACGATACTGCGGTAGTGATCGCAGGAGACAGACGCCAGCTGCTCCATCACGGCGCGCCAGCTCTCTTTCGGCTTGGGCGGTGGCAGCAGGTTCCCCTCCAGCACGGCGCTGGTGTAGAGGTTCAGGCTCTGGATGGCCACCTTCGGCAGGCCGAACTTGAAGCGGATCATCTCCCCCTGTTCGGTGACCCGCAGGCCGCCGCGCAGGGATCCCGGGGGTTGGGAGAGGATCGCCTGATGGGCGGGGGCGCCGCCACGGCCGACGGTACCGCCGCGGCCATGGAACAGGGTGAGACGGATGTTGTTGGCTTCAGCCAGCGCCACCAGGGATTCCATGGCGGCGTACTGGGCCCAGCCAGCGGCCATCATGCCCGCATCCTTGGCGGAGTCGGAGTAGCCGATCATCACGTACTGACGGCCCTGGATGTAACCGCGATACCAGTCCACCGACAGCAGGCGTTCCATCACGGCGGTGCCCGCCATCAGGTCTTCCTGGGTCTCGAATAGCGGGGCAACCGGCATGCGGAACTTGCAGCCAGCTTCCTTCAGCAACAGCTGGACCGCCAAGACATCGGACGGGGCACCGGCCATGGAGATGATGTAGATGCCGAACGCATCGGGGTCGTGCTGGGCGATGACGCGACAGGTGTCGATGGTCTCGCGGGTCTCGGCACTGGGATCCCAGTCGCTCGGGATGAGGGGGCGGCGGGAGTTCAGCTCGCGCAGCAGGAAGGCCTGCTTGTCCTCTTCGCTCCACTCGGCGTAGTCGCCCACACCCAGGTAGCGGGTCAGCTCGGAGAAGACCTGACCGTGACGCTCGCCATCCTGACGGATGTCCAGCTTGACCAGGTGGATGCCGAAGCAGGCCAGCTTGCGCAGCACGTCCAGCAGCATGCCGTCGGCGATATTGCCCATGCCGCAGGCATGCAGGGAGTGGTAGCAGAGCTCCAGGGGCTCGCGCAGCTGGGCGGTGCTCTTGACCAGATCCCGGCTCTCGCTCGCCTGGCCCTGTACCTTGGCGGTCAGGTACTCCTGGGTCTCGCGCAGTTGCTCGCGCAGCTCACGCACCAGGGCGCGATAGGGCTCGGGATTGTCGCCGACCCTGGCACGCACGGCGTCGGTGCAATCGGCCATGGAGAGCTCGGAGGTGAGCTCCTTGATGTCCTTGTAGAACAGGCTCACCGCCATCCAGCGGCCCAGCTCCAGCACTTCGGCGGTCACCTTGGCGGTGACGAAGGGGTTGCCGTCGCGGTCACCGCCCATCCAGGAGGTGAACTTGACCGGCGCGGCGTCCAGCGGCAGCCGCACACCCAGATGGTGTTGCAGGCGCTCGTCCAGATTGCGCATGAATTCGGGGATGGCCGGCCACAGGCTGTTCTCCACCACGGCGAAGCCCCACTTGGCTTCGTCCACCGGGGTCGGGCGCTGTTCGCGGATCTCGTTGGTGTGCCAGGCCTGGTTGACCAGTTGCTCGATGCGACTCTGGATCTTGTCCCGCTCGCGGGGCAGCAGATCGGAGAGTTCCAGGGCCTCGAGGCAGTCGTTGAGCTGCACGTGCTTGTGGATCAGGGTACGACGGGTCACCTCGGTGGGGTGAGCGGTCAGCACCAGATCGATGTCCAGCTCGCGCACGGCCTGGATGATGGCCTCCTGGGACAGGTTGGAGGCTTTCAGCTTGTCGAACATCTGCTCCAGCGGGTCCGGGGTGCAGACCTGCTCTTCGCAGCGACGGGAGATGGTGTGGAACTGCTCCGCCACGTTCGCCAAGTTGAGGAACTGGCTGAAGGCACGGGCCACGGGCAGCAGTTCGTCATCGGAGAGGGTACGCAGGGTGTCGAGCAGGCGCTCTCTGTCTGCCTCGTTTCCCTTGCGGGAAGACTTGGCCAGTTGGCGAATGGTCTCAATCTTGTCGAGGAAGGCCTGCCCCTGATGATCCTTGATGGATTTACCCAGCAGTTGGCCCAACATGCCTACGTTGGCCCGTAGTGCGGCGTACTTTTCGTTCATTCCACATCCTTATTTTGTTGGTGCCTCCTGACCTTCCAGGCGGGAGGCGACCTCACTTATTGTTGTGCGATTACAACATATGCTCCGTCATCTTAGGGGGACAATCTACCCAGATTGTCTGCGCAAGGTCAAATAACAAGCCGATTCAGAACATGTATTTCCCTCACCTGTCCCAAGGCGCCTGTCATGTAACTTACTTACATCCCCATTTGGCTAGACGCAGAAGCGCCGGATCAGGTGCTGCAGCACCGCCGTGGTCGGTTTGACGAACGACAGATCCAGGTATTCATCGGGCTGGTGGGCCTGGGTGATATGGCCTGGGCCCATCACTATGGTCTCGCAACCCAGCTGCTGGATAAAGGGGGCTTCGGTGCAATAGTTCACGGACTCGGCGGCCCGGCCGCTCGCCTTTTCCGCCTCCCGCACCAGCTCGGAATCATCCTGGCAGGCATAGGCCGGAATGGGTTCGTGCAGGTGCTGCAGGTGCAGGCAGCCGGGCTGGTGGATCTCGATGGGGGAGAGCGCCTCTTTGAGCATGCCCATCAGCTCGTCGGGACCCACCTGCGGGGTGGGACGCATGTCGATGTGCAGCTCGCAGCAGCCGCAGATGCGGTTCGGGCTGTCGCCCCCCTGGATGTAGCCGAGGTTCAGGGTGGGTTGGGGCACGGCGAAACGGTGATCCGCGTACTTTTCCTTCAGATCCTGCTGGAGCCTGAGCACCTGACCCATGGCCTTGTGCATGATCTCCATGGCATTGACGCCGTTGGCGGGATCCGAACTGTGGCCGCTTCGGCCTGTGATGCGAATGGCTTCCGACATGTGGCCCTTGTGGGCCACCACGGGCACCAGCCCGGTGGGTTCGCCGATCACCGCGTAGTCGGGTTTGAGTTCGGCTGCGGCGGCGATGGCGCGGGCCCCGGCCATGGTGGTCTCTTCATCGGCGGTGGCCAGGATGCGCAGCGGCTTGCTCAGGGTCTTGAGGTCGACTTCCTTGAGCGCTTCCACGATAAAGGCGAAGAAGCCCTTCATGTCGATGGTGCCGAGCCCGTACAGGCGGTTGCCCTCTTCGGTCACCTTGAAGGGGTCTTTGGTCCAGGCTCCTTCATCGAAGGGAACGGTATCCGTGTGGCCCGCCAGCAGCAGCCCCCCTTCTCCCTGACCATAGGTCGCCACCAGGTTGAACTTGCCCGGCAGATCCGGCAGGGCCGTCACCTCGCACTGGAATCCAAGCTGGCCGAACCAGTCGGCCAGCAGCCGGATCACCGCCTCGTTGCTCTGATCCCAGCGAGTATCCGTGCTGCTGATAGAGGGAATCGCAATAATATTCTTATAAAGTGAAAAAAAATCCAGTTTGGCCATCAGCTCCTCCTTGCGTCCCCGGAGTGTTTCTGTTAGAAAATACAAATGCAAAGTGAGTGCATGAATATTCTGTTCGAGTGCTCATCGACAAGGCCTCTAGTTGTAAGGGAAAGTTAATGTTCTGTCACCTGATCTGTAACCGACGACGCATATCCGCCTGAATTGCCCCTCCGCACTCGTTGCATCAAAGGGGCGATAGCCGACCCCTTGCACCGCAGCACCATGCTGTGAATTTCGAACCCAGACTTGGAATACTCAAACATGCTTAAGACCGTTATCGTCGGTGCCAGTGGCTACGCGGGGGCCGAACTGGCCGCTCTGGTCCAGAACCATCCACAACTCGAGCTATTCGGCCTCTATGTTTCCGCCGGCAGCCAGGACGCCCACAAGCGCTTCTCTTCCCTGCATCCCCAATGGGTGGGCAAGCTGGATCAGCCGCTGCTGCCCCTGGACGAAGACGGCATGACCCGGATCCTGACCCAGGCCGATCTGGTGGTGCTGGCCACTGCTCACGAGGTGAGTGCGGAACTCGCGCCCAAGTTCCTGGCCAAGGGGTTGCCGGTGTTCGATCTCTCCGGTGCCTTCCGGGTCAACGATCAGCAGTTCTACTCCTCCTTCTACGGCTTCACTCACGAGAATGAGCAGTGGCTGGAGCAGGCCGCTTACGGTCTGGCCGAGTGGAATGCCGATGCCGTCAAGGCCGCCCAGCTGATTGCTGTGCCGGGATGCTACCCGACCGCCTCCCTGTGCGCCCTCAAGCCGCTGCAACAGGCCGGGCTGATTGCTCAGGGGTGGCAGCCCATCATCAATGCGGTTTCCGGCGTCTCCGGGGCCGGTCGCAAGGCCGCCATCAACACCAGTTTCTGCGAAGTGAGCCTCAATCCCTACGGCACCTTCAATCACAGGCACCAGCCGGAGATCAGCCACCACCTTGGCAAGGAGGTGCTGTTCCAGCCCCACCTCGGCAACTATGTGCGGGGCATCCTGGCCACCATCTATGTGCAACTGGCGGAAGGGGTGACGCACACCCAGGTGGATCAGGCCTACCTCAAGGCCTACGAAGGCAAGCCGCTGGTACGCCTCACCGGCCAGATGCCCTCCATCCGCGGCGTGGCGAGCACGCCCTACTGCGACATCGCCTGGCAGCAGCAGGGCAACATGCTGGTGGTGGTTTCTGCCATCGACAACCTGCTCAAGGGGGCCGCCTCGCAAGCCATGCAGTGCATAAATATCAAGTTTGGTTTTGAACCGGCCACCGGCCTGATTTAACGCTTTAAGAAAGGATCGAGAAGATGGACAAGCAGACGCTGGTAATCAAGTTGGGTGGTGCCCTGATCGAGAACGACGAGGCCCTGACCGCCCTGTTCGCCACCCTGAAGACCTTCCTGGATGATCAGCACCGTCCTCTGGTGCTGGTGCACGGTGGTGGCTGCCTGGTGGACGACCTGCTCAAGGGGCTGGGCATGACCTCCACCAAGAAGAACGGCCTGCGGGTGACCCCGTTCGAGCAGATCCCCGTGATTGCCGGTGCCCTGGCCGGGACCGCCAACAAGATGATGATGGCCAAGGCCATCTCCACCGGCATTCCTGCTGTGGGTCTGTGCCTCGCCGACGGCGGTCTGTGCCAGGTGACCCAGCTCGATCCGGATCTCGGTGCGGTCGGTGACTGCAAGCCGGGCAACCCGGCGCTGGTGGCCGGCATCCTGGGGCAGGGCTTCCTGCCGGTGGTGAGCTCCATCGGCATTACCGCCGACGGACAGATGATGAACGTCAATGCGGATCAGGCGGCCACCGCCATTGCCGAGGCGCTGGGCGCCGATCTGGTGATGCTGTCGGATGTGAGCGGCATTCTGGATGGCAAGGGCAAGCTGGTGCCGCAACTGGACAAGCAGAGCGCGCTGGACCTGATGGAGAAGGGGGTTATCACGGACGGCATGGCGGTCAAGGTGAAAGCCGCCCTGCACGCCGCCGAAACCCTGGGCAAGCCGGTCTGTGTCGCCAGCTGGCGCTACCCGGATCAGCTGCTCAAGCTGCTGGCTGGCGGCGCTGTCGGCACCCAGGTCACCCTCTGATCTCCACCGGGAAAAGGACAATCCGATGCAACATCTTCTGAAAGACAGTGATTTAAGCAAGGCCCAGATCGAGGCGCTGCTGGCGCTTGGCAAGGCGGTCAAGGCCGATCCGAAGAAATACAGCCAGGCCCTGGCGGGCAAGAGCGTGGTCACCCTGTTCGAGAAGCCCTCCCTGCGTACCCGGGTCACCTTCGACATCGGCATCGCCAAACTGGGTGGTCACAGCGTCTATCTGGATCAGCAGAACGGGGCGCTCGGCAAGCGGGAGTCGGTGAAGGATTTCGCCAGCAACCTGTCCCGCTGGTGTGACGCCATCGTCGCCCGGGTATTCGATCACCAGACCCTGGTCGAGCTGGCCGAGTTCGGCTCGGTGCCTGTGGTCAACAGCCTGTGCAACCTCTACCACCCCTGCCAGGGGCTGGCGGATTTCATGACCATCAGCGAGCACTACAGCGACCTGTCCAAGGTGAAGCTGGCCTATCTCGGCGATGGCAACAACGTGAGCCACTCCCTGCTGCTGCTGGGGGCGACCCTCGGCACCGACGTGACCCTGGTCTGCCCGAAAGGTCATGGCCCGGATACCCAGATCTTCCTGCAGGCCCAGGCGCTGGCAGCTCAATCTGGCGCGACCATACATATCAGCGATGATGTCGCGGATATCGAAGGCTTTGACGTGGTTTATACCGATACCTGGGTTTCCATGGGTGACAACACACCAATGGAGCAGGTAAAAGATATCTTCATGCCTTATCAGATCAACCAGGCCCTGCTCGATCGGACCGGCATCCAGCACGTGCTGCACTGCCAGCCGGCCCACCGGGAGCTGGAGATCACCTCGGAGGTCATGGACGGCCCAGCCTCCCTCATCATGGATGAGGCAGAAAACCGGATGCATATTCAGAACGCCGTGCTGCTGACCCTGTTCGGACAGGGCCAGAAGTAATCCGGCAACCGACCCGGAATCACCCCTTTTTATCGAATCATCACGGAGAGAAGTAAATGAGCGGAATCAACAAGATCGTACTGGCTTACTCGGGCGGACTGGATACCTCGGCCATCATTCCCTGGCTGAAGGAGCACTATGACGCTGAAATCATCGCCTTCGTCGCCGACGTCGGTCAGGAGCGTGACGATCTGGAAGGGATCGAGCAGAAGGCCATCGCCTCCGGCGCGGTCAAGTGCATCGTCAAGGATCTGCGGGAAGAGTTCGTCAAAGAGTACGTCTACCCGACCCTGAAGACCGGCGCCGTCTATGAAGGCACCTACCTGCTGGGTACCTCCATGGCCCGTCCGGTGATCGCCAAGGCGATGGTCGAGGCTGCCCTGGCGGAAGGGGCTGATGCCATCTCCCACGGTTGCACCGGCAAGGGCAACGACCAGGTGCGGTTCGAAGGGGCGGTAGCTGCTCTGGCGCCCCAGCTGAAAGTGATCGCCCCGTGGCGGTTGTGGGACATGCGCTCCCGGGAAGATCTGCTGGCCTATCTGGAAGCCCGCAACATCCCCTGCAAGGCGACCCTGAAGAAGATCTACAGCCGCGACGCCAACGCCTGGCACATCTCCACCGAGGGTGGCGAGCTGGAGAGCACCTGGAACGAGCCGTCCGAAGCGGTCTGGCAGTGGACAGTCTCTGCAGAGGATGCCCCGAACGAGCCGGAATACGTCAAGCTGACCGTGGCCAAGGGCGAAGTGGTGGCCGTTGACGATCAGCCGCTCAGCCCGCACCAGATCCTGACCACCCTGAACGAGCGTGCCGGCAAGCACGGCGTGGGCCGGATCGACATCACCGAGAACCGGATGGTGGGCATGAAGTCCCGTGGCTGCTACGAGACCCCGGGTGGTACCGTGATGGTTGCCGCACTGCGCGCCGTGGAAGAGCTGGTACTGGACAGACCGACCCGCGCCTGGCGGGAAAAACTCGGCGCCGAGTTCTCCCACCTGGTGTATGACGGTCGCTGGTTCACCCCGCTGTGCAAGGCCATTGTCGCCTCCGCCAACGCCATCGCCGAGGAGCTCGACGGTGAAGTGGTGCTGAAGATGTACAAGGGTCAGGTCACCGCGGTGCAGAAGAAGTCGCCGAACAGCCTCTACTCCGAAGACTTCGCCACCTTCGGTGCCGACGAAGTGTACGACCAGAGCCATGCCGAAGGCTTCATCCGTCTCTACACCCTGGCGAGCCGGATCCGCGCCATGAAAGAGCAGCATCAAGCCATCGGTGGCGACCATACCCACGGCTAAGCAAGCGCTATCACCCGTTGATACGAGGGGGCATGGCCCCCTCTTTTACAGGCAGAGAGGCCCTTTGCCATCCTCATCGGGTGTGACAAGAGCGGCTGCGCCCTGGGCGCTTCTGTGAGATAACAGGCTCGCAGAAAAACAGGGCAAGATTTCAAGTTCGACGGCGCAAGGCGCCGCCGACAACGCATTCAAGGAGAGCAGTATGGCACTTTGGGGTGGACGCTTCAGTCAGGGAGCCGATAGCCGGTTCAAGCAGTTCAACGATTCGCTGCGGTTCGATTACCGGCTGGCGGAGCAGGATATTCAGGGCTCCATGGCCTGGGCCAAAGCGCTGGTCAAGGTGGGCGTGTTGACCGAGGGTGAGCAGGTCAAGTTGCAGCAGGCGATGGAAGTGCTGCTCGCCTCCGTGCAGCAGGATCCCCAGCAGATCCTGAACTCGGACGCCGAAGACATCCACTCCTGGGTCGAGAGCCAGCTCATCGACGCCGTCGGCGCCCTTGGCAAGAAGCTGCACACCGGTCGCTCGCGCAACGATCAGGTCGCCACCGACCTCAAACTCTGGTGCAAGGCACAGGGCGAGCTGCTGCTCGGTTCCATCACCGCCCTGCAACAGGGGCTGGTGGCCTCCGCCCGTGCCAACCAGGCCGCGGTACTGCCGGGTTACACCCACCTGCAGCGTGCCCAGCCGGTCACTTACGCCCACTGGGCCCTGGCCTATGTGGAGATGCTGGAGCGGGACCATTCCCGTCTGCAGGATGCCCTCAAGCGCCTCGACACCAGCCCGCTTGGCTGCGGCGCCCTGGCGGGCACCGCCTATGCCATCGACCGGGAGGCGCTGGCGCTCGACATGGGCTTTAGCGGCGCCACCCGCAACAGCCTGGATTCGGTCTCCGACCGGGATCACGTGGTGGAGCTGATGCACGTGGCGTCCCTCTCCATGACCCACCTGTCGCGGTTTGCCGAAGACCTCATCTTCTACAACACCGGCGAGGCGGGCTTTGTCGAGCTGTCTGACGCCGTCACTTCCGGCTCGTCGCTGATGCCGCAGAAGAAGAACCCGGACGCGCTGGAGCTCATTCGTGGCAAGACCGGCCGGGTGGTCGGTGCCCAGATGGGCATGCTGATGAGCCTCAAGGCGCTGCCGCTGGCCTACAACAAGGACATGCAGGAAGACAAAGAGGGGCTGTTCGACGCCCTCGATACCTGGCACGACTGCCTCGACATGGCGGCGCTGGTGCTCATCGATCTGAAGGTCAATGGCGAGCGCACCATGGCAGCGGCCCAGGGCGGCTACGCCAACGCCACCGAGCTGGCGGACTATCTGGTGGCCAAGGGGATTCCGTTCCGTGAGGCGCACCATATCGTCGGCGAGACCGTGGTCTATGCGATCCAGGTGAAAAAGCCCCTGGAAGAACTCTCCCTCCCCGAGTTCCAGCGCTTCAGCCCCGTGGTGGGGGAGGATGTTTACCCGAACCTGGAGCTGGAAGCGACTCTGGCCAAGCGGGTTGCCAAGGGAGGCGTCGCTCGCGAGCAGATAGAGGCAGCCCTCACCGCCGCCGAGGCCTGGCTGGCCAAACGGGCGGGTTAAGCCAAGCGGCTCGCCATGGGAACAAGAAGGCAGAACGGCAACCCCAGGGTTGCCGTTTTTTTATGGGTACGCCTCGGCGCCGTGGGGCGCGTTGACCAGGCGCTGGCATGATGCACGGCGTCCGTGAGCAGTCGTTGCAACTGGCTCCTGGCCTCGTCGGTTTCATGGCAGGCAGTGAGCAGCACCACCCCCAGGGTGCCCGGTGAGGGCAGCACGCCGCCGAGGGTGGCGAGACTGGCCGGCATGCCGATGGCGGAACGCACCGTGATCCCGAGCCCGGCCTGTACGGCGGCCCAGATCCCACCCAGGCTCTGGCTGGTGAAGGCGATCCGCCAGGGGATCCCGGCATCGTCGAGGGCGCGGATGGCCCGTGCCCGCATCAGGCAGGGGGCATCGAAGAGCACCAGGGGCAGGGGCTCCCCGCGCGCGAGCAAAGGGGCGGGGTCCCACTCGGGGTGGGCAATCCAGGCCAGTTGCACCACCTCGATGAGGGGAAGATCCTCCCGCTCTCCCTGTGGCTGCCAGGCGAGGGCCATGTCGAGGGTGCCCTCCCTGATCCCCTGCACCAGGGCCCCGTTGCGATCGATGCGGGTCGTCATGCGCAGGGCCGGGTGCTGGCGACAGAGGGGTCCCAGCACGGCGGGGAGCAAAGATTCACCGAAGTCCTCCTGCACCCCGAGCCGGATCTCCCCTTGCAGCAATTCCCCTTTGAGGGCGAGCACGGCTTCGTCATTGAGCTCCAGCAGCCGCTTGGCGTAGCCCAGAAGGCGCTCACCGCTGGCCGTCGGCACCAGGTGACGTCCCTGCTTCATGACCAGAACGGTGCCGCACTGCTGTTCGAGTTTTTTCAACTGGGCACTGACCGCCGAGGTGGAGCGGCACAGCCGCTGCGCCGCCAGCGCAAAGCTGCCGCACTCCAGCCCCAGCACGTAGCTGCGCAGGGCATCGAGATCCAGACTGGGGGGAAGGGGTGACATGACTATCCTTATAATCGGGATGATTGGTCTTAAATATTTCGATTTTTTAAATTGTAGCAGTGAGGGAGAGTGGCTTCATCTACCAAGGAGATTGCCATGACACCCGATGTTCCCGATCGCGCCACCCTGGCGCAGCTTGCCCCCCGACTCGCCCGACTGGCGGAAGAGACGCTGTTTGGCGATATCTGGCAGCGCCCCACCCTCTCGGCCCGCGAGCGCAGCCTGATCACCCTGGCCATCCTGGCGTCACTGGGCCGGGTGCAACAACTGCCCTGGCATATTGCATTCGCCCGGCAAAACGGCCTGTCCCGGGATGAGCTGGAAGAGCTGTTCACCCATCTTGCCTTCTACGCCGGTTTGCCCGCCGCAGTGACGGCCGTGGGCTATCTGCCCGCCCGCGAGGAGGTGACCCCATGCCGCTGACCCGCATCACCCTGTGCGAGGGGATGAGCGACGCACACCTGCAACAACTCAGCGCCCTCTACCACCAGACCCTGGTGGAGGTGTTCGAGGTGCCGCCGAAGGATAAATTCCAGATCCTCGAGATCTTGCCTGCCAGTGCGCTCATCTATGACCCCCACTACCAGACCGGCCGCCGGGACCAGGGTTTCATCCTCTTCCAGATCCTGGCGGGCAAGGTGCGCAGCACCGCGACCAGGGAGCGGCTTTATGCACGTCTCGCCGAGCGCCTTGAGGCCGAGCTTGGGATCCATCCCGACAACCTCATGGTGGTGATCCAGCAGAACGATGCCGAGGCGTGGAGTTTCGGCCAGGGCCGGATGTTCAGACAGGAGGTGGCCTCATGATCGCCATGCACTACCGATTCACCCTGCCCGCAGACTACGACATGGCGCTGATCGAGCAGCGGATCGCCAGCAATGGCGCCAGACTGGACGGCTTTCCCGGTCTGTTGTTCAAGGCCTATCTCTACAGCCGTCAGGACGATGGGGCCCTGCCGGGGCAGGAGAACCGCTATGCCCCCTTCTATGTGTGGCACAGCGCCGAGGCGATGCACCGATTCCTGGCAAGCGAGGGATTCGCGGCGCTCACCCGGCATTTCGGCTGGCCCCGCATCGAGACCTGGCATCTGCTGCGGTCGCCGGATCCGGCCTCCCTCGACGGGGCTTGCATGGCCAGGCTGCGGCGCACCAAGGTCGCTTCCCACGACCAGCTGGCCGACCTGCACGGCGAGGCCATGGTGAGCGGCTGGGGTCTCACCCGATGGGAATGGCTGGAGGCGGATTTTCTCCCGTCCCTCTCATCGCCCTTGCCTGCCGGGGGCGAGATCTACCGTATCGGCTATCTGGCGAAGGGGGGAGGGGGGTAAAGCGGAATTATCTTTGTCATTGATGTTGTTTTTCCATTCACTTGGGCTGTGAAGGTGATATTCGCATCGTGAACATAGGGTGTTATATCGCGTTTGTGGATGATGATGTGGAATTGCGGCACCTGCGGCAATGAACTGGCTCAGTGGGCACATTCGGGGTGACGGCCCGCGCCGGGCAGGGCATGATCCCGCTGCAATGCGTATGGACGCGTCAACCGGATCAAGGAGTTCCCATGTACCTGCCACCCCATTTCGCCGTTACCGACCCCGAGGCGCTGCACCAGCTGATGCAGGCGCACCCTCTGGGGGCCCTGATCACCTGTGGTGAAGGGGGGCTGGATGCCAACCATCTGCCGTTCGAGTTCGATGGGGAGCAGGGGGCCCACGGTGTGCTGCGGGCCCATGTGGCCCGCAACAACCCGCTCTGGCAGGAGGTGAAAGACGGCGACGAGGTGCTGGTGATCTTCCGCGCCGCCGAGGGTTATATCTCCCCCAGCTGGTATCCGGGCAAGCAGGTGCATCACCAGCAGGTGCCCACCTGGAACTATGCCGTGGTACACGCCCATGGCCGTATCCGGGTGAGGGACGATGCCCGCTTCGTGCGTCGCTTGCTCGCGACCCTGACCCGTACCCACGAGGCGGGAGAGTCCATTCCCTGGAAGATGGCGGATGCACCGAGAGACTATCTCGAGACCATGGTGCAGGCTGTGGTGGGCATAGAGATCGAGGTTGAGCGGCTGGTCGGCAAGTTCAAGCTGGGTCAGAACAAGGAGACAGCGGATCGCCTGGGTGCGGCCAATACCTTGCAGGATCGCGGGCAGACCGCGCTGGCCGGCGCCATGCTGAACCCGCCCCCTTCACAGCCCTAGCGTGGCATCATGGGATCCGGCCCGACAAAAATGGCAACCTCCAGGTTGCCGTTTTTCATGGTTCCACTCCCGTTCACGCGCTGGCATTGAGCAGTTTGCCGACACCTTCCCCCTTGCCATTGGGCAGGGTTTGCTTGAAGGCGTAGAGCAGCTGATCGAGGTTGAGGTCGCTGTTGCCAAGGGAGCCTTTGAGGGTGTCGAGCTCGCTCTGCAGCGCGTCGAGGCGGGTGCTCTGGGTGCCGTCTGCCAACTGGATGCGGGCGGCATCGATGGCCTGGGGCAGCGACTGGCCCGAGGATTCCTGGCCCAGGGTCTGCATCAGCGCCCCCATGAAGTGGTTGATGGCAGGGCGGTTCTGCTCGCTGTCAGCCTCCTGGATGCCAAGGCGCTGGAACAGGCTCTGCACCGTGGGGGCAAGGTGCTCTTCCTGCACGGCAGGCTCGGTCTGGGCGGGCGGCGTGCCGTCGCCCAGCAGCTTGCTGCCGAGCTTGATGGCAAGGGAGGCGAGGGGAAGCAGGGTGCCGATGGCGATCATGATGTCACTCTCCGTACGACTGATGTCATGACGGAGCAGGGAACGGGCCAGCTTGGCGATCATTCAGCCGAAAAATGGCAGGGGATTGATCCTGCTGTAAATTTCGTTTTGCCAGGCAGAGGGCGAGCGGGTGCGAACGGGGGCGGCGGCAAACCCTTGCAGCCCGGGGGCTGGTTGGTTTGCCACCCGGCTTGCCGGATCAGAGCTCCTTGAACGGGCGGCGTTTCTCCTCCTCGATGACGATGGCCTCCAGATTGGCGATGCGCTCCTGCAACTCCTTGATGATCATGTCCTGCTTGCCAAGACGGTCGGTAATGCGGGCATCCCCCATCTGGTAGCGGGCGCGCTTGGTGAGATAGCTGAACGACACGCTGATAAAGACGATCAGGACGATACCTGTCCACATGGTCATGAATGACTCCTTTCAATATTTGAACGAGAGGATCTGTCTCCCGTGCTGTCGTTGTCTCATACCCGACCTTGGGCGGCAATGCCTGCCTGGTTGTTCAGAGCGGCCAGCTGAGCCAGATCCCGAGCAGCAGCAACTGCCCCCAGACGATGGCCCAGAACCGCAGGCGGTAGCTCCCCTTCTG
This sequence comes from Aeromonas sp. PS2Canimalfood6, assembly GCF_048276795.1. Taxonomy (NCBI): domain Bacteria; kingdom Pseudomonadati; phylum Pseudomonadota; class Gammaproteobacteria; order Aeromonadales; family Aeromonadaceae; genus Aeromonas; species Aeromonas sp. PS2Canimalfood6. The sequence goes on along the minus strand of NZ_JBLUXC010000008.1, from coordinate 15,984 downwards.
GGTCTTGTGGCGCAGCCACTGGCGGGCGACCAGGGCGCCAGGCCAGCCGCCGCACAGCTCAAGCAGGTGCAGGCGGGCCTCGGGCACGCGCCAGCCACCACGAATGGCCTGGCGTTTGTCCCAGGCGTAGACGGCCAGGGTCAGCAGGCTCATCAGCAGGATCAGGGCTAGCGGCCACCAGTTGGCATCGTGCGCGCCGAGCCAGCCTGCCCAGGCCAGGGGCAGCAGGGCAAGAGCCATCATGACAGGCACGCCTGATCCCGGGTCTCGCCCGGGTGTAGCGTGCGGATCACCCGTGCCGGATTGCCCACCGCCAAGGAGTCCGCCGGGATGTCCCGGGTCACCACGGCGCCGGCCCCTATGATGGAGCGCGGCCCTATGGTGACGCCTGGGCAGATGATGGCTCCGCCGCCAATCCAGCAGTCATCGCCGATCCGCACCGGTTTGTTGTAGGCGGTCCAGTTGCGTCGCTCCAGATGATCCATGGTGTGGGTGGCGGTGTAGATCTGCACGTTGGGGGCCAGCAGCACATGGTTGCCGATGTGCACCTCGCCCACGTCGAGTATGGTGACGTTGAAGTTGAAGAAGGTCTTCTCGCCGATGTGGATGTTGCGGCCGAATTCGCAGGTGAAGGGGGTGCTGATCCAGCAGGAGTCGGGGCAGTGGGCGAAGAGGTCGCGGCAGATCTGCTGGCGCAGGACGTGATCCCCCGCCGGTGAGGCGTTGAGCCGGCTCAGCAGCGCCTGGCCGCGAATGCGGTCGTTCGCTATCTCCTCGCTCTGGCTGTCCAGGGCGCCCCCAGCCAATACCTTGTCCCAGTCGCTTGCCATGGTCATCTCCTCCTGCTGCAAGAGGGGGCAGTATACGCGACAAGGGGAGGGGGTGTCAGAGTGCCGGGCCCGTCAGGTGATCCCCGTCATCATGTCATCAGGACAAGGGGCAGGATGAGCAGGATGGAGACGAGGTAGGGGAGCAAGACCCGCCGCCCCAGGCTGCGTCCGCCAATCACCAGTGCCAGCACCCCTTTCACCAGGGAGTTGACCAGCCCGGCGAGCAGTATGCCCCTGGCGGCTACCTCCAGGGACAGCTCCTTCTGGGCGAGCTGGGAGAGGGAGAGGGTGATGGCGTCCACGTCCGTGATGCCGGAGACCAGCGACAGCAGATAGACCCCGGAGTTGCCCACCTTGCTTTGCAGCAGGGTGGCCATGAAGCCGATGAGGGCGAGCAGCAGACCGAACTTGATGGCGGTGGCGAGATCCAGCGGGTTGCGGGTTTCGGGCTGTACCGGGCCGTCCGGCATCTCTTCCCGCTGGCGCCAGAACCAGAAGGCAAAGCCGTAGACGATGGCTGCCAGTAGCAGCAGGGGGGCGGCCAGACGCAGCGCCAGCTCTCCGTGGATGATCAGCACCAGTGCCAGCAGCCTGAGCCACATGGTGGCTCCCGCCAGCAGAATGCCGGTGGCCAGCAGCCGCTCCAGCCCTCCCTGCTCCTTGTTGAGGCGGGCAAATTGCAGGGTGAGGGCGGTGGAGGAGGCGAGCCCCGCCAGCATGCTGGTGAGCACCAGCCCGGAGCGGGTGCCGAGCAGGCGCACCGCGAAGTGACCACAGAACGAGATGCCGGCGATCACCACCACCATGAGCCAGATCTTGAAGGGATTGAAGGCATTGAGGGGACCCATCTCGGTATCGGGGAGCACCGGCAGCAGCACCAGGGAGATAAGCAGAAAACGCAGGGTGGCGTGAAACTCCATTTCGCTCAAGAACAGCATCCCCTGCTGGATCTTGCCCTTGAGCCCCATCAGGAGGGCCGCCAGCACGGCGCAGGCCACCGCCTCGCTCGGGCTCTGCAGCACCGACATCAGCCCCAGCAGGTAGGTGAGCACCATGGCTACCGAGCTGGTGAGGCCGAACTCCCCCTGCCAGCGCTGGGCCAGCCAGACCGAGAGGCCGCACCCCGTCACCACGGTCAGCAGACCGAGCAGGGCCAGCCAGGGCCCCAGGGTTGGCAGCAGCAGGGCGCAGACCCCGCCGAGCAGACCGATGAGGCCATAGGTGCGCATCCCGGCGATGCGCTGGTTGTCTCCGAGCTGGCGCACCTGCCAGCCCCGCTCCAGCCCGATGATGAGCCCGATGGCCAGGGACACCAGGGCGCCGTAGACGGGCTCGGCCTCTATCCACATGGGTTTCTCCTCCCGTTGCCGTTTCAGTGAGGATGGCACAGGGCATCCCGGGGCAGGGGGAGCTGGCTCACAGAGCGGGTGTCCCGCCTGCCGGGGTCTTGCAAACAAAAAAAGGCGCCACCTGGAGGGGGCGCCTGGAAAGGTCAAACCTTGCGGTTTGCAGACCAACGGAACCAAAGATCACACACTTCACACTCAGCACTGCTGTGGGGGCAGGGCTCAACCCTGCCACTTGCCTCCTTCCACTATCACGTCGTTGGGATCGGTATCGGCGCTCAGCTTGTCGCGCACATACTGGTCGTAGAGTTTGAGCAGGTACTTCTCTTCCCCCAGCTTGGCGAGACGGTCGTTGACCCAGTCACGCAGCTCGATATTGCCCTTCTTCACCGCCGGCGCGATGGGGTCTTCCGAGCCCAGCTTCTCGGGCAGCACCCGATAGCCCGGGTTCTCCTTGGCCCAGCTGAACAGCACCAGGTTGTCCTGGGCATAGGCATCGCCGCGGCCCTGGGCCAGCGCCTGCAGGGATTCGGTGTTCTTCTCGAACTTGAGCACCTTCCAGTCCGGGTGGTTGCGGGTCAGCCAGATGTCGGCCGTGGTGCCGGTGGTGACGATAAGCCGCTTGCTGGCCAGATCGTCGAGCTTCTTGGCGTCGCTGCCTTCCGGCACCAGCACCTGCACCGCGACCTTGAGGTTCGGGTTGGTGAAGTCCACCACCTGCCGCCGCTCCGGGGTCACCGTCATGTTGGCGAGGATGAGATCCACCTTGTCGCTCTGCAGGAAGGGGATGCGGCTGGCGGGCTCCACCGCCACGAACTCGACCTTGTTTTCGTCCCCCAGCAGATCCTTGGCGAAGTGGCGACCGAGGTCGGTGTCAAAGCCGACGTAGTTGCCCTTCTCGTCCACGTAGCCAAAGGGGGGCTTGTCGGTGAAAACGCCGACGATGAGCTTGTCGCGGGCCTTGATCTTGGCGAGAGAACCGTCTTCTGCCTGGGCGGCGCCGCTGGCGAGGCCCAGGCCGATGAGGGCGCTAAACAGGACCGAGGTAATTATCTTCATGCTGACTCCTTTCGTTTGCTGACAGTTGTATAAGAAAACTTGGCGAGGAACTGGCGGGCACGCTGGCTCCTGGGATTGTCGAAAAATTGATGGGGGGCGGCCTGCTCCAGGATGTGGCCGCCGTCCATGAAGACGATGCGATCCGCCACCGCCTGGGCGAACGCCAGCTCGTGGGTGACGATGAGCAGGGTCATGCCACTGCCGGCGAGATCGCGGATCACCTCCAGCACCTCCTGCACCATCTCGGGATCCAGCGCTGCGGTCACCTCGTCAAACAGCATCACCTGGGGGTTCATGCACAGGGCCCGCACGATGGCGATGCGCTGCTGCTGGCCGCCGGAGAGCTGGCGCGGATAGTCATGGCGCCGCTCCCACAGGCCGATGCGGGTCAGCAGCTGTTCCGCCTGCAGCAGGGCCTCGGCCCGCTCCCGCTTCTGCACTTGCATAGGGCCGAGCAGCACGTTCTCCAGCACCGTCAGGTTGGGAAACAGGTGATAGCTCTGGAACACCATGCCGATGCGCTGGCGCAGCCGCCGCCAGTCGGTGCTGGCATCCAGCCGCTCTCCATCGAAGCGAATGTCGCCCCCCTGAATGGGTTCGAGCCCGTTGAGAGTGCGTAGCAATGTGCTCTTGCCGCAGCCGCTCGGCCCCAGGATGACGATCACTTCCCCTGGGTTCACCGTGAGGCTGACCCCGTCCAGTACCCGGTGTTGGCCGAATTGTTTGCTGACAGCATTGAGCTCAAGCAGAGGTGTCATACCGCGTTACCCCATTGTTGCTCCAGCCGGCGCGAGGCGAGCGAGAGCGGATAGCAGACCAGAAAGAAAAACAGGAACAGCAGACCGTAGATAAGCAGCGAGCCATAGGTGCGCTCGATGATCTGCTGGCCTACCTTGATCACCTCCACCACCCCGATCAGCACCGCCAGGGAGCTGGTCTTGATGATGCGGGTGTAGATGTTGATGGTCGGCGGCGTCAGCCGTTGCAGCGCCTGGGGCAGCAGCACGTGGCGATAGAGCTGCCAGCGGGAGAGCCCGAGCGCCAGCCCGGCCTCCTGCTGGCCGCGGGCGAGGGAGTTGAGGCCGCCGCGCACCACTTCCCCCACCTCGCTGGCGCCCCACAGGGCCAGCACCAGCACGGCGCACCAGAAGGCCGGGATGTCTACGCCAAAGAAGATCGGCAGCCCGAAGAAGAAGAGGTAGAGCCAGACCAGCACGGGCACCACCCGAAACAGCTCCAGATAGACCCGCAGCACTCCCCGAGTCAGCCTTCCCCCTTGCTGGGCCAGCACGCCATAACCGACCCCGCCCAGGGTGGCGAACAGGATGGCGAGCAGGGAGATGGCGAGGGTCTGACCCGCACCCACCGCCAGCAGCGGCAGCGCCTGCGTCAGCTGTTCAGTGACTGGAATGGCCATAGTGATCCCTCCCTTCTTGTGTATGGGTGGCGAGTGAGGGTGGCTGCAGCTGCAGGAAGATAAGTGCCCACATCGGGATCCTTGCCTGCATCAGCGATTCAGTGACCGAACTGACCATATTGATCCCTCCTTTCCTCTGCATGGGTGGCGAGTGACGGCAGCAGCTGGACAATAGGTGTCTGCATCAGTTGTTCAATGACCGAACTGACCATGTTGCAGCCTCCTTTCAACGACGCGCAGGGCGAGGGAGAGCGGCAGAAAGATCAGCACGCACATCAAGGTCAGCACCGCCAGCATCTCGTAGGTCTTGTAGTAGAGGGCGATGTAGTTCTTGGTGGTGTAGAGCAGTTCCGGCACCGCCACCGCCGAAGCCACCGTGGTCTCTTTGAGCAGAAAGATGAAGTTGGCAAACAGCGCCGGCAGGCTGGCGAGCCAGGCCTGGGGTAGCTGGACGTGGCGTAGCAGCTGCCAGCGGGAGAGGCCGATGGCCCGGCCTGCTTCCAGCTGGCTGGGGGGGATTGCCTGAACGCCTGCCCGCAGCGCCTCGGTCAGGTAACCGCCGCCGAGGAAGGTCATGGCGATCACCGCCGTGGCAAAGCCGGAGAGCGAGATGCCGAGCGCCGGCAGCCCGAAGTAGAGAAAGAACAGCTGGATCAAGAGCGGCGTGTTGCGGGCCAGCTCCACATAGGCGCGGATCACCCGGTTCAGCCAGGGCTTGTGCAGGCTCAGCAGCGTCACATTGAGCATCGCCACGGCGAGCGAGGTGAGGATCACGATGGCGCCGAGCTGCAGGGTGACCCAGACCGATTGGCCGAACGCCGGCAGGGTAGTGAGAACAAAGGACCAGTCGAAGCTCATGCCGGGATCCTCCCGTCGCGGCGCAGCCGCTGGGGCACGACCGTGATGGCGTCAGGGTACTTGATGCCGGCGCCGGTGTTGAGCACCACCACCCGCTCGCCCCCCTGTATCCAGCCCGCTTCCCGCAGCTGGCGGGCGGCGGCGAAGGCGGCCGCCCCTTCCGGGCAGACGAAGCTGCCTTCGCGCGCGGCGAGCTGTCGGATCTCGCGCTGGATGGCGCTATCGTCCACCGCGACGGCGCACCCCTCGGTGCGATAGAGGGCGTCCAGCACCAGAAAGTCCCCCAGCGCCTTGGGTACGTTGATGCCAAAGGCCAGGGTCTGGGAGTCGGGCCAGAAGCGCGACTCGCGCTCCCCCTGCTGCCAGGCCTGGACGATGGGGGCGCAGCCGCTCGCCTGCACCGCCACCAGTCGCGGCAGCGGCCCCTTGACCCAGCCCAGCTCCTGCAACTCCCGCAGCGCCTTGTAGATGCCGATGAGACCAACCCCGCCGCCGGTGGGGTAGAGGATGACGTCCGGCAGGGTCCAGCCGAGCTGCTCGGCGATCTCCAGCCCCATGGTCTTCTTGCCCTCGATGCGATAGGGCTCCTTGAGGGTGGAGGCATCGAACAGCCCCTGCTCGGCCACCGCCTCGGCCACCTGGCGACCGGCGTCGCTGATGAGGCCATCCACCAGATAGAGGCGGGCACCGGCCAGCGAGGTCTCCAGTCTTGTGATGGCGGGTGCCGCCTGGGGCATGACTATGGTGCTGCGCAAGCCGGCGCGGGCGCCGTAAAGCGCCCAGGCCGCACCGGCGTTGCCGTTGGTGGGCATGGCGAAGTGGGTGATGCCGAGCTCCCGGGCGCGGGAGACGCCGACCGCGGCGCCGCGGGCCTTGAAAGAACCGGTGGGGATGATGCTCTCATCCTTCATCCAGAGATCCGGAATGCCAATCTGCTTGCCGAAAGCGGGCAGGGGCAGCAGAGGGGTGAAGCCTTCCCCCAGGGTGATCACCTGGGCGGGGTCGCGCACCGGCAGCAGCTCGTGGTAGCGCCACAGGCTGGCGGGGCGGCCCAGCAGAGCGGCCGGGTGCCAGGCCTGTTTCAGGGCCTCGAGGTCGTAGCTGGCCAGCAAGGGGGCTCCGACCGGGCTCAACTGCTGGGGCTGATCGGCATCCACTATCTCGCCGGTCTTGCTGCAACGCAGATGTGATAAGTAGCTGTACGGCATGCTTTATCCTGAATGGCTCACGTTGGCTGGTGTCTTATTCCATCCTGTGACCCAAGGGCCGGATAACAAACAAAATAAAGCGGCAAACTTAAGCGAAAAAACTCATATGGCTCCTCCGTGTCGGCGGGCCACTCTCTGTCACCGGTCGGGGGGTTGGGCCATCCGGCGTGCTTTGTTAACCTGCTCGCTCACTCAAACCGCAGGGAGCCGCCTCGATGCGAGCCATTGTCAGCCTGCTGGCCCTGTCACTGCTCTGTGCGTGCAGCGGCCAGCCAACCAGAGAGGATGCCATGTCAGGGAATACGCGCCTTCACTACCCCGTCACCCGCCAGGGTGAGCAGGTGGATCACTATTTCGGCCAGGCCGTGGCCGACCCCTATCGCTGGCTGGAGGATGACCGCAGCCCCGAGACGGAGGCCTGGGTCAAGGCCCAGAACCGGGTGACTCAGGGTTACCTGGCGCAGATCCCGTATCGCGCCGCCATCAAGGAGAAGCTGGCCGCCTCCTGGAATTACGCCAAGGAGGGGGCGCCGTTTCGCGAGGGGCGCTACCACTACTTCTTCAAGAACGACGGCCTGCAGAACCAGAACGTCCTGTGGCGCCAGCTGGAGGGCAAGCCGGCCGAGGTGTTCCTCGATCCCAATACCCTCAGCCCCGACGGCACCACGGCGCTGGATCAACTGAGCTTCTCCCGCGATGGCCGCATCCTGGCCTACTCCTTGTCGCTGGCGGGCAGCGACTGGCGCGAGATCCACCTGATGGACGTAGAGAGCAAGCAGCCGCTGGAGGCGCCCCTCAAGGACGTGAAGTTCAGCGGCATCAGCTGGCTCGGCCACGAGGGCTTCTTCTACTCGAGCTACGACAAGCCCGACGGCAGCGAGCTGTCGGCCAGGACCGATCAGCACAAGGTCTATTTCCACCGGCTAGGCACGGCGCAGGAGGATGACCGGCTGGTGTTCGGCGCCATCCCGGCCCAGCACCACCGTTACGTGGGGGCGACCGTCACCGAAGATGACCGCTTCCTGCTTATCTCGGCGGCGAACTCCACCTCGGGCAACCGCCTCTATGTGAAGGATCTGAGCCAGGAGAACGCGCCGCTGCTGACGGTGCAGGGGGGTCTGGAGGCGGACGTGAGCCTGGTGGACAACAAGGGCGGCACCCTTTATCTGCTGACCAACCGGGACGCCCCCAACGGCCGGCTGGTGACGGTGGATGCCGCCAACCCGGGTCCGGCCCACTGGCGGGATCTCATCCCCGAGCGTCAGCAGGTGCTGACGGTACACAGCGGCAGCGGCTATCTGTTCGCCGAGTACATGGTGGATGCCACCGCCCGGGTCGAACAGTTCGACTACGAAGGCAAGCGGGTGCGCGAGGTGGCGCTGCCCGGCCTTGGCAGCGTCAGTGGCTTCAACGGCAAGCACGACGACCCCGCCCTCTACTTCGGCTTCGAGCACTATGCCCAGCCGCCGACTCTCTACCGGTTCGAGCCCAAGAGCGGCGCCATCAGCCTCTATCGCGCCTCGGCGGCGCCGTTCAAACCGGAGGATTACGTTTCCGAGCAGCGCTTCTACCAGAGCAAGGATGGCACCCGGGTGCCGCTCATCATCAGCTACCGCAAGGGGCTGAAACTCGATGGCAGCAACCCGACCATCCTCTACGGCTATGGCGGCTTCGACGTGAGCCTGACCCCGAGCTTCAGCGTGTCGGTAGCCAACTGGCTGGATCTGGGGGGCGTCTATGCGGTGGCCAACCTGCGCGGGGGCGGCGAGTACGGCCAGGCCTGGCACCTGGCGGGCACCCAGCAGAACAAGCAGAACGTGTTCGACGATTTCATCGCGGCGGCCGAGTACCTCAAGGCCGAGGGCTACACCCGCACCGATCGGCTGGCGATCCGAGGTGGCTCCAACGGCGGTCTGCTGGTGGGGGCGGTCATGACCCAGCGGCCGGATCTGATGCGGGTCGCCCTGCCGGCGGTGGGGGTGCTCGACATGCTGCGCTACCACACCTTCACCGCCGGGGCGGGCTGGGCCTATGACTACGGCACCAGCGCCGACAGCGAGGCGATGTTCGACTACCTGAAGGGCTACTCGCCCCTGCACAACGTTCGGGCCGGGGTCAGCTACCCCTCGACCCTGGTGACCACGGCGGATCACGACGATCGGGTGGTGCCGGCCCACTCCTTCAAGTTTGCCGCCACCCTGCAAGCCGACAATGCCGGCCCCCATCCCCAGCTCATCCGCATCGAGACCAATGCCGGGCACGGGGCGGGCACGCCGGTGGCCAAGCTTATCGAGCAGAGTGCGGACATCTATGCCTTCACCCTGTACGAGATGGGCTACAGGGATCTGCCGCGTCAGCCTTGATCCGGGCGAGACGGGCGTCAGCCATCCACTATCATCAGGGCCCTGCGGGGCCCTTTTTATTGCCGCGCATTGGAAGAGCTGCGCTGGCAGCACTAGCTGCGACTATCCCTGTCTCGCCGCTGGCCCGTTTTGGCAGACAGGCCCCATCTGTCATCCCCCCGGTGGTATAGTCAGCCACAAGATCCGCATTCAAGGAGTCCATCGTGAAGAAGATCATCTACATCCTGCTGGGGTTGGCGCTGGCGGCCGTGGTGGCCATCGCCGCCCTGGTGTCCCTCATCGATCCCAACCAGTTCAAGCCCCAGCTGGCGGAGCAGGTGCGCAAGAGCACCGGCCGCGAGCTGGTGATACAAGGGGATATCGGCTGGCGTTTCTGGCCAAGCCTCGGCCTCTCCCTCGAGCAGGTGGCGCTGCGCAACCCCGCCGGTTTCGCCGAGCCCGACCTGGTGCGCTTCACGCGCGGGGAGGCCTCGGTGGGCCTGCTGCCGCTGCTCTCCCACCGGCTTGAGATCGGCAAGGTGACCCTGAGCGGCGCCCATCTCTTTATCCAGACCAAGGCTGACGGCAGCTCCAACCTGAGTGACCTGCTCAAGGCCTCCGCCGACCCCAAGGAGGAGGCGGCCTCCGAGCCTGCCGCAACGACGCCCCCAGCCGCCAGTGACAAGCAGCCCTGGCAGATCAGCCTGCAAGGCATCGCGCTGGTGGATGCCAGCGCCCTGGTGCGGGACGATCGCAACGGTACCGTCTCCCGGCTCGACCGGCTGGATCTCGATCTGGGGCAGTTGACCCCGGGGGAGTGGGTACCGGTGACTCTGGCCGCCAAGGGGGCCCAGGGTGAGCTGGCGTTTGATCTCAAGGGGTCGGCCCAGCTTAAGCTGGCGTCCGATGCCAGCCGCAGCGAGCTGAAAGATGTCGCACTGGCGGGGAGCCTGAGCGAACCGACCCAGCGGCTGGATGCCTTCTCCCTCAAGGCCGATCGGCTGGCACTGGGGCAGTGGAGCAGCCTCACCCTCAGTCTGCAAGGGGCACAGGGGGCAGCGAACAAGCCGACCCTGGCCGGTACGCTGGAGGGGACCCTCAAGGCGCGGCTCGATGAAAACCGGCAACTGCTGGAGATATCGGATGGCGTGCTGGCCGCCAAGCTCAGCGGTGATTCTCTGCCGCGCCCGCAGATGCAGGTGAAGCTCGCCGGCTTTGCCCGCGCCGAGCTGGACAAGCAGGCCGTCGCCCTCAGCAACCTGGTGATGGGGGTGGATGATGCTCTGCTCAGCGGCAGCGGCGCCGTTCGTCTGGGGGCCGTACCCAAAGTGGACTTTGACCTCAAGGGGGACAAGCTCGATCTCGACGCCTGGCTCGGTCAATCGGCCAAGGCCGCGCCCGCTGCCGCCACGTCAGGGGCGGCTGCACCGGCCGGAGCAAAGGAGCAGGCTGCGGCGCCCGCCAACAGGGCGCTCTCCACGGTAGAGCCTGATCTGACCGCCCTCAAGGCGGTGGACCTGGCTGGCCGCCTGCAACTGGGCAGCCTGCGCCTCAAGGGGCTGGATCTGAGCGCCGTCGATCTGCAACTGGCCCTGGCCGGTGGTCAGCTCACCCTCAAGCAGTTCAGCGCCGGGGTGGCCGGCGGCCAGGTGACCGCGAGCGGTCTGCTCGATGCCCGTCAGCAGCCGGCCCGCTATCAGATCAGCAAGCGGGTGCAGGGAGTCGAAGTGCGGCCGCTGCTGCAGACCCTGGCCCAGACCGACCTGCTGGAAGGCAAGGGGGATCTGGAGGTCGAGGCGCAGGGCTCAGGACTCTCCGAGCAGGCGCTGCGCAGCCGGATGCAGGGCAAGGTGAACCTCAAGTTGAGCGATGGCGCCCTGCACGGCATCAACCTGGCGGAGATGATCCGCGAGGCGCGGGCCACCCTGACCGGCAAGGGGGCGGATCAGGTGAAGGAGGTGCGCAAGACCGACTTCAGCGCCCTCACCGCCAGCTTCCAGATTGCCAACGGGGTTGCCAGGAGCGATGACATCCAGCTGTTTGCCCCCGCCCTGCGGGTGAAGGGGCAGGGCCAGACCACCCTGGTGCCGGAGACCCTCGACTTCCTGTTCCTCACCTCCGTGGTGGAGAGCAGCAAGGGGCAGGGGGGCAAGACGGTGGATGAGCTCAAGGACATCACCATACCGGTGCGCATCGGCGGCCACTGGCAGGCGCCGAGCTACAAGCTCGACGTGAAGGCTCTGCTCAGCAACAACAAGGTGCTGGAGGAGAAGGCCCGCAAGGAGGCCGAGCGCGGTCTCAAGAAGCTGCTGGGCGACAAGGCCGACAACGAAGGGGTGAAGGGGGTGGCGGACCAGCTGCTCAAGGGCCTGTTCAAATAGCCAACCTCCCGGTGTTGTCATCAAGAGCCCGCCCCGTGCGGGCTCTTTGCTGTGCTGCCGGGCGTTACGGGACGAGGTGTGGTCGCCAACATGAGGTACTATGCGAAGCAGTCATCGAAACCGGGAACCAGGAGGGTTCATGAACAAACGGGTGCTGATCACCGGCGGTGGCAGAGGTATCGGGGCCGCGACAGCCCGCTATCTGGCGGCTCAGGGTTACCATCTCTGTCTCAACTATCGTCAGGACAGGGCGTCCGCCGAGGCGGTGGTGGCCGAGATCCTGGCCACCCATCCGGTCGAGTGCATCGCGGTGCAGGCCGATGTCAGCGTGGAGGCCGAGGTGGTGCGCTTGTTCGAGGAGATGGACGCGCGGCTCGGCCCCGTCACTCATCTGGTGAACAACGCCGGCAGGTTGCAGCCCCAGATGCGGGTGCTGGAGATGAGCGCCGAGCGCATCAACCAGACCCTGACCACCAATGTCACCAGCTGCTTTCTCTGCTGCCGCGAGGCGGTGCGCCGCATGACGGCAGGGGGCGCCATCGTCAACGTCTCTTCGGCCGCTGCCCGGCTGGGCTCCCCCGGGGAGTACGTGGATTATGCCGCCGCCAAGGGGGCCGTCGACGTGCTGACCAGAGGCTTGTCGCTGGAGCTGGCGGCTCAGGGGATCCGGGTCAACGGGGTGCGTCCGGGTTTCATCTACACCGACATGCATGCCGACGGCGGCGAGCCCGGCCGGGTGGACAGGATCAAGGGCAATATTCCCCTGCAACGGGGCGGTCAGCCGGCCGAAGTGGCCACCGCCATCGCCTGGCTGCTGTCGGACGAGGCCTCCTATGCCACCGGCACCTTTATCGATGTGGCGGGCGGACGCTAGGTCATCTTCAACAAGCCTTTCGTAAACGAGAAGGGGCGCCATGGCGCCCCTTCTGCTTATTCTCCCAGCAGCTGTTGCCAGACCGCCAGCACATGGCCCCGCTCTCGCGGCAACTGATCGTCCCCCACCTTGCGGGAGATCTCCGAGAGATTGAGGCGATGGCCGAGGTTGCGGATCTCCAGATAGGCCTGCTTGAGCCCCTCCGCCTGCTCCAGTGTGAGCACTCCCGCCATCACGCACTCATCGAAGATGCGCACATTGTCTGACCAGCGGGTGAGGGCGTCCGGCTCACCGCAGGCATGGGCCAGCACCAGGTACTGGGCGATGAACTCGATGTCCACCATGCCACCGGGGGACTGCTTGAGATCGAACTCTCCCTCTCCCGCCTTGAGCAGGTGATCCCGCATCTTCTGGCGCATCTCCCGCACTTCACGGGCCAGGGTGGGCAGATCCCGCTCCTTGGCCAGCACGTCGCGGCGGATGCGGGCAAATTCGGCGACCACGGCATCATCGCCATAGATGGGACGGGCTCGCACCAGGGCCTGATGCTCCCAGGTCCAGGCTTCCTGCTGCTGGTACTGCTCATAGGCCGACAGCGATGAGACCAGCAGGCCTGAGTCGCCGGAGGGGCGCAGCCGCATGTCGATCTCGTAGAGGATGCCGGACGGAGTGCGGGTGCTGAACAGATGCAGGATCCGCTGGGCCAGGCGCAGGTAGAACTGGCGGCTGTCGATGGGCTTGCGGCCATCGGTGTAACTGTTGGGGTCGCCGCCGTGCAGGAACACCAGATCGAGATCCGAGCCGTAGCCGAGTTCGATGCCCCCCAGCTTGCCGTAGGCCACCACCGCAAAGCCGCGCTGGCCGCTCACCGCCACCTCGGGCGGTACCCCGTAGCGTTCGCTCATCTGGGCCCAGGCCTGATTGACCACCTCCTCGGTGATCGCCTCCGCCAGCCAGGTGAGGTGGTCGCTCACCTTCATCAGCGGCAGGGCACCGGCGATGTCGGCGGCGACGATGCGCAGCAGCTGCACCTGCTTGAACTGGCGCAGCGCCTCCATCTGCTGTTCCACGTCCTCTTCGGGGATGCGCAGCAGGAACTGGCGCAGCTGGGGCTTGTACTGATCCAGCGGGGTGGGGTGGTAGAGGTGTTGGGGATCCAGCAGCTCGTCCAGCAGGATGGGGTAGCGGGCCAGCTGCTCGCTCACCAGGTTGCTCTCGTCACACAGGCGTACCAGCTGGCGCAGGGCGGCGGGGTTTTCCGCCAGCAGTTGCAGATAGGCGCTGCGAGTGAAGATGCGAGTCAGCAGGGTGCAGACCCGCTCGAACAGGCGGGCAGGCTCGCGGCTCGCCACCACCAGGCGCAGCAGCTCCGGCATCAGCCAGTCCAGGGCGATGCGCCCCTGGGGCCCTACCTGACGGCGTTTGTACTCCTCCTTGAAACGCAGCAGGGCGGCGCAGAGGGGGGCGGGCTCCACCACTCCCTGCGTGGTCAGCAGTTTTTCCAGCTCGGCGGCATCAAGCTCGGTGCGCCAGAGATCGAGCCAGAGCTGTTCCAGGTGGGCGGGGGCCTCCTTCTCTTCCCCCACCACGGCGACGAACTCCTGATGGACGGCGGCCATCTCCTCATCGAGGTGGGCCATGAAGGCGTCCCAGTCGGTAAAGCCAAGGGTGGCGATGAGCCGCTGGCGATCCCGATCCTCGGTGGGCAGAGTCTGGGTCTGCTGATCGCCGATCTCCTGCAAGATGTTTTCCACCCGGCGCAGGAAGCGATAGGCGGTGAGCAGGCGTTCGCACTGGCTCCCCTCCAGGGCACCCCCCTGGGCGATGGCGGCCAGCGCCTCGGGCAGGTGGCGTACCCGCAGGGCGGGCTCGCGCCCGCCACGGATGAGTTGCAGCGCCTGGGCGATGAACTCCACCTCGCGAATGCCCCCGGCCCCCAGCTTGATGTTGCCCTCCAGTCCCTTGCGGCGCACCTCGGCGGCGATCATCGCCTTCATCTGGCGCAGGCCGTCGATGACGCCGAAGTCGATGTAGCGGCGGAACACGAAGGGGCGCAGCAGTTCGGTCAGGGCCATGGCGTGTTCACACTGGGGGCCCAGCACTCGCGCCTTGACCATGGCGTAGCGCTCCCAGTTGCGGCCGTGATGCTGGTAGTAGTCTTCCATGGCGGCGAAGGAGATGGCGAGCGGCCCCGCATCGCCAAAGGGGCGCAGCCGCATGTCGACCCGGAACACCTGACCATCCTGGGTGGGCTGGTGGAGGGCGTTGATGAGACGCTGCCCCAGCTTGATGAAGAACTGCTGGTTGGCGAGCTCCCGCCGACCGCCAACGGTGTAGCCGTTCTCGGGGAAGGTGAAGATAAGGTCGATGTCCGAGGAGAAGTTGAGCTCGCCGCCGCCGAGCTTGCCCATGCCGAGGATGAGCAGCGGCTGGGGGTTGCCATCGCCGTCCATGGGGGTGCCCAGCTCGCTGCACTGTTTGGCGTAGAGCCAGTCGCGGGCACCACTGATGAGGGCATCCGCCAGCTTGGTGAGATGGATGAAGCTCTCTTCGACCTCTGACTCCCCGAGCAGCTCGCGCCAGGCGATCACCAGCATGCGGCTGCGGCGGAACTGGCGCAGGATGCGCTTGAGCGCCTCCTCGTCCGCGACCTCGGCGAGCAGGGCTGCGAGCTCAGGTTCATAGGCGGGCCAGCGCTCGGCCCGGGTCAGTGCGTCCGATGCCAGGGTCTCGGCCAGCAGCCCCGGCTGCTTGATAAGGGAGTCTGCGACAAAGTCGGAGAGGCCGAGCAGGGTCAGCAGGTTCTGGCGGGTGGACTCGGGCAGTGCGTCATACTGGGGCGCCAGGGCGAGCAGCCGCTGCCAGTGGCGCAGGGCCTGCTCCTGCAACAAGGGAGAGAAGGCGGAGAAAGAGGGAGAGTGCTGGGCCACGGTTGCCATCCTTGTGGTTGACGAGTCTGCAGGGAGAGTGAAATGCCGGCTGCCAATCTAGCACTCCCGGGCGCTGGCGTCACAGCGCCGCTGCCCGGAAGGTGATCCGGCGACGGATCTGGCGATCGGCCGGGCTCAGGGACGCCGGTAGATCTCGGGGTCGTAGATTTCCATCAGGCTGCCGGGGCTTCTCGGCGGCACAAAACCGAAACCGGCGTAGAGGCCGTGGGCATCGGAGGTGGCGAGGGAGAGACGGCGCAGCCCTTGCAGCTCCGGGTGGGCGAGGATGGCTGCCACCAGGGCCTTGCTGTGACCGCGCCCGCGATGTTCGGGCAGCACGAAGACGTCGGCGAGATAACCGAAGGTTGCCTTGTCGGTGATGACCCGGGCGAAGGCGACCTGCTGGCCGTCGAGATAGGCTCCGAAGCACAGGGAGTGGTTGATGGCCCGCTGCAGGGTAGCGAGGGGAATGCCGAGGCACCAGTAGGCCTCTTCACTGAGGAAACGGTGAATGAGCGGGACGTCGAGGCGCCCCTTGTCGTCGCTTATCTCAAGCGCACGTTCTGTGGTCTGCATCCTGGCTCCTTGCCGTGATGAAAAAAGAAAGGCCCCTAAGGGTAATGCCGATCAGTTAAGGATCCATTGACCGATCCTCAGGCTGTGTAAGAATCCGAAACTCCTTGTTGGGTTTCGGATTTTTTTATGCGTATCGACCAAGCTCTCGACTTCATTCACGCCT